>JBAQMW010000243.1:0-3796 GCA_049303155.1 Thermodesulfobacteriota bacterium
CCTTAACCTTGAGGCCGCCTTTGCCGCGGTTTCCGCGGCCCTTTTCATGATATCAGCGGCGCCGCCTGTTGCTAAGGGAGCATGAAGCTTGGCAGGCGAAGACCCTGCCACGGCCTTAACCTTCGCGATAAGAGACTGCGCTATATCTACTATATGCACGGATATCTCGTGATGCGGCTTGGCGACAAAATCCATTGCCCCGAGTTCCAAGGCCTTCATGGTATGCTCCGCGCCCTCGGTCGTAAGAGAGCTTACCACCACGACCGGTATCCCGAAACGCTCCACGACGTGCTTAAGCGTAGTAAGGCCGTCCATGCCGGGCATGTCCATGTCGAGCGTTATGACGTCGGGCCGTAACTTTTCCGCCTTCTGGAGCGCGAATACTCCGTTTACGGCCGTAGCCACCACCTCTATATCCTCGTCTTTCTGAAGGATAATCGGTATGAGCTTGCGCATGAGGGCGGAATCGTCCACCACTAAAACCCTTATTTTTCTGCCGAGTATCATGTAAATCAAAACCCCTCAAAATGAAAATCAAAAATTAAAAATCAAACATCAAAATTTCGGTATTTTGCTTTTTTGACAAAAGATTAACCCTTAACTTTGATTTTTGACATTTGATATTTGATCTTTCCTCCCGTGCCCTATTATGCCGAACGCATTTAATATAAGAACCACCTTGCCGTCCCCAAGTATCGCCGCTCCGCTCACGAGTTCGCTCGACATGAACGAGCCGTCCACCGCCTTCACCACAAGCTCGTCTTCTCCGACGAGCGCGTCAACCACCATCCCGACCTCGGCTTCGCCGCTCGATACCACCATCACGAAACTCTTGGCGCTTCTCTTCTCTTGACCTATGCCCTCGTCCGTAACAGGGCTTTGCATGGCCGCGCCACCCACCGCGTCGTGAAGGCGAAGGAGCGACAAAACCTTATTGCGATACCTCACCACTTCCCTGCCTCCGACCCGCTCTATATTAGAATCGAATATCCGGATTATCTCGCCAACCGCGCCTAAGGGCAGAGCGAAAAGACGGCTCCCTATGCGGAATATTATAGCCCTTATTATGGCAAGCGTAAGAGGAAATCTTATGATAAAACTCGTCCCTGCCCCGGCTGCCGTCTTTATCCTTATGCTTCCCCTCATCCCCTCCACGACGCTCCTTACTATGTCCATGCCTATGCCTCTGCCGGATATGTCGCTTATGACCGATGCGGTCGAAAAACCGCTGTGATAGATGAGCGTTAAGGCCTCGCGCTCGTCCATGCGGCCGGCCTCTTCGGAGGTTATGAATCCCTTCTCGATTGCCTTGTCCTTAAGGTGTCCCGCGTCTATGCCGCATCCGTCGTCCGAGACCTCTATCACTATCTCGCTTCCCTGATGATAAGCCTCCACCACGACAGTCCCGTAGCGGCTCTTGCCCGCGGCCTCGCGCTCCGAAGGCATTTCTATGCCGTGGTCCACGGCGTTCCTGAGTATGTGCAAGAGAGGCTCGCCTATCATGTCCACCAGAGCCTTGTCTATCTCCGTATCCTCGCCTCTCATGTCGAGGCGTATCTCCTTGCCGCTCGTCCTGCCAATGTCGCGCACCATCCTCGGAAAACGCTTGAACACTCTACCCACCGGCACCATGCGGACGCTCATCACGCTGCGTTGCAACTCCGAGAGAGACCTTTCGACAAAGGCGTTCGCAAGCTGAAAATCGCCCACCAATTCCTCTCTCGGATACCGCGCCTCCAAATCGCTTACGAGCCGCGACATGGTTGACCTTCCCATGACCAACTCGCCGACGAGGTCCATTATCTGGTCTATCTTCTCTGAAACCACCCTTATCGTCTGAGCGCCAGACCCATGCTCCGCATGGGTACCCCCGCCCTTTACCTGAGCCGGGGCGTCGTGGAAATGCTCCTCCTCGCCCGATACACCAAGTTGCTTATGCCGCAACAACTTGCCTTCCGTCTCATAAGGCTCGATATTCACCTCGCTCGTAACGCCCGGCACATAGCACCACGCCTTAATCTCCTCAATCGGGCTCGCGCTCGCCATGACGCACTCTATCCGGCCGGCAGTCTCTATCTCGCCGCTCTCGAAGTGCGGAACGCTCTTTATAATCTCGCCCACGTCAAGAATCTGGCGCTCCAATATGAGCGCACCGGCGCCCTTCATCGCGCACTCCGGCTCAAACGTAAAAAGCGCCCTGTAAATCAGCTTACCCTCGCTCTCGGCAATGGAAACCTTCTCCTTGTCCGAAGAATTAAGCTCGATATTATACGCCGCGCCTACGAAAGATATGTCTCCCACGACGCGGTCTATCATCTTTTCGAGATACGCCGGCACAGTGTCGTCGCCGCTCAAACGGTACTTCTCTATCGAGGCCGCAACCTCGTCCACGCACTTAAGAATAAGATCTATGACGTCGCTGTCGATATCAATCGAGCCATGGGCGCTCCGCCTCTCCAGTCTGCCCATCAAATCTTCCATCTTGTGAACCACGCGCGACACGCTCAAAAGCCCTATGGTGGCCGAATCGCCCTTAAGAGTATGGAAGTGGCGCTTGATGTTTCTGACGGCCTCGCTTCGGTCGCCGCCGTGCTCCAAAGACAAAACCTCCTGCTGCAAGGACTCCATTATCTCGGAGGTCTGCTGGAAAAAGGTCTCCCGAAGAAGCGCTATCTCCTCCTCGGTCAGTAATGTCAAATCCATGTCGGACATATTGGCCTCCTGACTACCGTTATCGGTTACAGGCGAAAATCAAATATATTACCTGTAACTCAAGGCTTTAGCCTTGAGACATCAACCCTAAAGGGTTGAGTTACATATGCAAGCTCCGCCCGCACAATACCTACTTCTTCTGATAAACCGTCCCTTTATTCTTGTGTATGAAAATAAAATTATCGTTCCTTCCCTGAAGGGTCTCCGCGTGCCCGAGGACGAGGTATCCCTGAGGGACGAGAGCCCTGTAAAATTTGTCTATGACCTTCTTCTGGGTTTCGTCGTCGAAGTATATGAGGACGTTCCTACAAAATACCGCGTCGAAATCCTTGTACCCGCCTTCGTGCATGAGGTTATGAAAGTCGAACACTATATGCTTTTTGATTTCGTCGATTACCCTGTACCCTTCCGGAGTTTTCTTGAAATACCTGTCTATCAAGCGCTCTTCTATGCCGTCAAGCTTCTCTATGGGGTAAACGCCCCTCTGCGCCGTCTCGAGCGCGGTCATGCTCAAATCGGAGGCGAGTATCGTAATTCTCCACTGCCTTAAATCCAGTATCTGCTCGTGGAGTATCATGCCTATCGTATATGGCTCCTGCCCGGTCGAACATCCGGCGCTCCATATCTTTATGTTGAAATCTAACTTCTCGCGCTTCCTTGCGGCGAGGTCGGAAACGACGTGAGCGGAAAAAAGATCCAACTGCGGCCTGTTCCTGAAAAAACAGGTCTCGTTTATCGTAAGGGCGTCGAGGAAAATCAACAACTCCTCTTTACCGGACACCGGGTCGTTTATCTGCTTATAGTAACGGTAGCAGCTCTTCAGATTCAGCGCCTTCATCCTCTGAAAGGCCCTGTTCTGGAGGAAGAACTTCTTTTCATCCTTGAGCCAGATGCCGCACTCTTCGTAGACGAGGTTACGCAGGAGCCTGAACTCGTCGTCGCTCATGTGAAGCGAGGCGCCCTGCTGGAGTATCCCCCCGAAGATATCTTTTTTCTCAATCTCTGTCGTCATCTATCCCTTGTCGGTGCGGCTGAATAAAATCCTTTGTTTCAGCCCTTGCCTTTCGTAGCTCAGGGCTTTAGC
>JBAQMW010000244.1:0-7309 GCA_049303155.1 Thermodesulfobacteriota bacterium
TGCGGGAGCAGGTTTGCAACCTGCTCCTCTAAGTTCGTGATTGCTCTATGCGAAATATTTGGTTCAGGTTATAAACCTGAACCCGCAGGGAGGTTATAAACCTGAATCCGCAGGGAATGGAAGGGAGGGGCTTAAGCCTCTCCCTTTTTTTAATCCAAGCCTTTTTGTGATATATTGGAATAATGGAAATTAAAAGAAGAAAAACAAGGCCTTTGAAGATAGGTAACGTCCCCGTGGGAGGCGATGCTCCCGTGAGCATCCAGTCCATGGCGAACACTCATACTGCCGACGTTTCCGCGACCATTTCCCAGATAATCCGCCTCGAGGAGGCCGGGTGCGAGATAGTGCGCGTCGCCGTGCCTGACGAGGAGTCCGCGCTTGCCATAGCGGAAATCAAAAAGGCGATAAAAATCCCTCTCATAGCGGACATACATTTCGATTGGAAACTCGCTCTTAAAAGTCTCGATTCAGGGGCCGACGCGCTGCGTCTTAATCCCGGAAATATCGGAAGCGCTATCCGGATAAGGGAGGTCGTGAAAGCGGCCTCGTCAAAGGGCGTTCCCATAAGGATAGGGGTGAACGCCGGGTCTCTTGAAAAGGATTTGCTCGAAAAGCACGGACATCCGACCGCCGAGGCCATGGCGGAGAGCGCTCTTCGCCACATACGCATTCTCGAAGACGAGGGATTCGACGCCATAAAGGTTTCTCTCAAGGCCTCAAGCGTCTTGAAGACCGTTGCCGCGTACAGGCTTCTCGCCGAAAAGGTGGATTATCCATTTCACGTGGGCATAACCGAGGCCGGGACATTGTTTTCAGGCACGATAAAATCCTCGGTAGGTCTCGGGGTTCTTTTTTCCGAAGGTCTCGGAGATACCTTGCGCGTGTCTCTTACCGCCGACCCCGTCGAAGAGGTGAAGGTAGGGTGGGAGATACTTAAGTCTTTAGGCCTCCGAAGCAGGGGAGTGAGCGTCGTATCGTGCCCGACCTGCGGCAGGATAAAGATAAACTGTGAAAAGTTAGCGCTTGAGGTTGAAACAAGGCTCTCCCATATAAAAGAACCGATAACAATCGCCGTCATGGGATGCGTGGTAAACGGCCCGGGCGAGGCTATGGAGGCTGACGCCGGGATTGCCGGAGGCGACGGGGTAGTTCTTTTATACTCGGGAGGCAAGGTTTTAAGGAAGGTCAGGGAAGATGATGCCGCGGACGCGCTTATAGAAGAGGTGGAGCGGATAGTAAAGGCCGGAAAGGCCGTATTGAAGCCGTAACCGTGTGCCATGACCGTGAAAGAAAATCTTTTCACGGTCACGGATAACGGCTTTTCTTGTCATTCCTGCGGTCGCCCCTTCTTGTCATTCCCGCGAGGTTTTTCTTTTTTATCTGGTTCCCCGCTTAAGATTGTCCGCCTCGCCTGTGGCGGGCGAGACCTCGCTTATAGCGGGCGGGGACAAGCTTTAGAAACCCTTTAGCATTGCAACAAGCGCGTCAAGTTCCTCAGCCGATAATTGAAACTTCGGCATGGAGATGGAGAACTTCGGATATTTCTTGTCGGCTCCGGACCTGCCGTTGGTGATAACGGCCTTTATGGCCGCGGCATCGCCCTTTAGAAATGGATTGCCCTTGTGAGCAGGCGCCATGGCGCTGCCCTCTCCGGCCTTTCCGTGGCACATGGCGCATTTAGAAGCGTAAATCTTCGTTCCGTCCGCAGCCATCGCCTGTGAACCCGTAAATACGGCCATAACCGCAAGAGTTGCAATCAATAATGGTTTACGCATGACTTTTTCTCGCCTCCTTTTATTTTAATGCGTCATTGCGAGGAACGAAGCAATCTCGTGCTTGTAAAGATAAGATTGCTTCGGGATAAAGCCCCTTGCAATGACTAAACCGCTATTGCCGAATGAAAATATCTGCGTCTATTTAAAAAAGACCCACGGGAGTCTGGGCTCTCCCGGGGGCCGGTGGTAATTTTGGTATGCTTGTGTAGAGGTTCAAAATCTTGAACCCCTACCAATGACAACCTTAAAAACCGACTTAGTGCCACCATATTGTTGGGTTACGCTTCGCTAACCCAACCTACACTTAGAACTTGTAGTTCACCCTGAGGCTTGGAACTCCGACGACAGTGGATGAGGCGGTGTCGAGCGAGCCTAAAGAAGGGCTGCCGTCCACTTCTATCTGGTTGCTGAGGAGAGCCACTACCGCGTCTATTGTAAAATCTCCGGCAATTGCCCTTACTCCTATGGCCGGAGAGAGCACCGTGATGTCAAATTCTTGCTTTCCTACCCCCGGTATGGTGTCGCCTATGCTTATGTCGGCATAGTTAAGTTCTATTCCGGCAAGGAGCGTAGCCCTTATCGGGTACAGTAACGCAACCGATGCCTCGATTGTCTTGACGTCGCCCATGTCGGCTCCGGCGGTTGTTGCCTGGTCTATGCCGTAGCCTATTGCCGCGTTAAGAATGAAAGGTCCGATACCTCCCTTGGTAAAAGCCGCGCCGAGTCTTATGGAAGACCCTTCTACATCGCCGGCTGAATCGCCCTTGGTTATGTCTTCTTCAGTAGCAGAGCCGTAACCTATCCAAGCGGCAAGTCCGGATACGCTCGGTATGGCCACTTTTGCCGTAAGGCCGTAGTTATTGGGCGCTTCGCCGATCCCCGGCAAGGTCAGGTAGCTCCTGAATCCGGGAAGCCTGCCTATGCGAAGCTCAACGTTGTCAATAAGGCTTACGTTTACCGAAGAGACGGTCGTGCCGCCAAGCGTGGCGTTACCCGCGCCGAGAGTCGTATCGTCGGCAGCTACTACGTTAAAGGTGTGGCTTACCACATCGAGGTCAATGTTAACCTCGTCCTTGCCTATTACGCTGCCCATTTCCTGAATGAGAACCCTTGACGGGCCGGCTTCCGCCGTAGTTCCGAAGTACATGAGAGATATTGCGGCCGTGAAAACTATTAGTAATTTCCTTGTCATCTTTTTTCTCCTTTTCTTTTTTGGTTTATTTGCGGTCTTCGTTTTACGTAGGGCAGACCTTTAGGTCTGCGATTCTTTTTCTTTTTTGCATGGCTTTTTCGCAGGGCTAAAGCCCTGCCCTACTTAATGAATGAAGAAATCCTGCGGTTAGCCCGGAGATTGCCGAAGGGGGTCTCGGCCTGCGGTGTTGCCGAAAGAGTTTTAAATCCACCTCCTTTGCTTTTGGGTCTTTTGAATGTAGGGCAGGGCGGGGCACCCGCTCCATAGAGTGGGTCGTCCCTGCATTAAAGACGCAACCCCCCGCTTAATATTGCGGGGGCAGGCTCTAAAGGGTTGCCCTACTTTCCGGTATTCAGAAATTCTCTTTCATACTTCCATATTATTTAGCAATGAGCGTGCCATGTCAGGCAAGAGTTGTATTATCCTTATTTTTCAATAAGTTGCAGGTTTTAGGAAAAAGCATGGGCAATGGGCTGTTGTGTGGCGGTTTGCGAATTAAGACCTTTGTGGTCTTTTTATTTATTCAATAAATACGCTCTGTTATGGATTATTTTAGTATGCGCAGGCATAAATGCCGCATGCGGCAGGTTTACATGGCAGGGGAGGGACAAATGCTAAAAGACTCTGTAGCTCAGCCCTTCAGGGCTGATACATATCAGGGCTAAAGCCCTGAGCTACAAAGGACAAAGACCGCGGGTAATGACAAAGGCGTCTGGATTCCCGCTCCGATGTTTCAATACGGAGCGTCCCGTATCAAGAGGCATCGGGACGCTCAAAACCTTGTCCCCGCCCGCTATAAGCGAGGTCTCGCCCGCCACAGGCGAGGCGGACAATCTTAAGCGGGGAACCGTGGGAATGACAAAGGGGACATCGGCATTTTATTTTTCGATAAAAGACTATACCTTAATTTTGACCCTTCGATAAACTCAGGGCATGCTTTTGACATTTGATATTTGATTTCAGTTCATCGATTACCGATAACCTACAACTTCATGAATCCGGCCGCCTTTTCGAGCCGCGCTATCGTGCGTTCTTTTCCGAGGGCCTCGATTGTCTCGAATATGCCCGGGCTTATCGTGCCTCCGGTAAGGGCGATCCTTACCGGTTGTGCGAGGTTTCCGAGCTTCATGGCCTTTTCCGTCAAAACCGCCTCGAACTCCGTTTGAACGGTCTTTGCCGTGAACTCTTCGAGCGTTGAAAGACGTTTGGAAAGAAGGCTCAAGGCTTCGGCGTTTTCGGATGTAAAGAATTTTTCCACGGCCTTTTGGTCGTATTGAAAATCGTCCTTGAAATAAAAGAGCGAGTGCTCGGCCATCTCTTTTAAGGTCTTCGACCTTTCCTTTATTGTTGTTATTATGAGGGGAAGCCTCGCGTCGCCTTCAGCCTCGATTCCGAGTTCCTTAAGAAAAGGAAGCAGGAGCGGGGCGAGGGCAGGGGAAGACGATTCTTTTATGTAGTGCTGGTTCAGCCAGAGGAGTTTTTCCGGATTGAATACGCCTGAGGATTTGCCCGCGTTTTCGAAAGAAAACTTTTCGACGAGTTCTTGCATGGAGAATATTTCCTGGTCTCCGTGCGACCACCCGAGCCTCGCGAGGTAGTTTATGAGGGCGTGGGGGAGGTATCCCATGTCGCGGTATGCAATAACGCTCGTTGCGCCGTGGCGTTTGCTGAGTCTCGTCTTGTCGCTTCCGAGTATCATGGGAAGATGCGCGAAGAGCGGGAGTTTATACCCAAGGGCCTCGTAGATGAGCGCCTGCTTCGGGGTGTTGTTCATGTGGTCGTCGCCGCGTATTACGTGGGTTATTTCCATGTCCGCGTCGTCCGCCACGACGCAGAGGTTATAGGTCGGCGTAGAGTCGCTTCTTAAGATTACGAGGTCTTCTATCTCAGAGTGGTCAAAGGCGATGGGGCCTTTGATGAGGTCGTTTACTATTGTTTTGCCCGGAGGCACCTTGAACCTTACGGCGTGGGGCATCGAAGGAATTTCTTTCGAGTTCCTGCATCTTCCGTCGTATTTCGGAGGCCGTCCGTCCTTCAAGGCGGCCTGCCGCCTCGCTTCGAGTTCTTCCGGAGCGCAGCAGCATCTGTATGCGTGCCCGTTTTTAAGGAGTTTTTCGACAAGTTCCCTGTAAAGGCCGAACCTCTTGCTCTGATAAAAAGGCCCTTCGTCAAAGTCGAGGCCAAGCCATTCCATGCCTTCGAGTATGGCCCCGACGGATTCCCCGGTGCTTCTCGCGACATCAGTATCCTCTATCCTCAGGACGAACTTTCCATTGTTGTGCCTCGCGAAAAGCCAGTTAAAGAGAGCGGTCCTCGCCCCTCCTATGTGGAGGTATCCGGTCGGGCTCGGGGCAAAGCGGGTTTTTATCGTCATAATTACGCCTTTACTGGTTGAATTACGCGGCCGAGGAAAAAATCATTCGCCGCGTTCGGATTTTTTAAACTTTTCCTTCGAAAAAGTCAAGGCGGTAAAAATGCCGAGGGAAAAAACAAGAAGCGGCGAGATTATAAGGAAGCTCCTGTTTATGGTGGAGCGCAGGTAAAGCCATTCGTAGTTGGACGTAAATACGAACACCGCGAGCGTTGCCAGGAAAGTGAGCGCGAACGGCATAAAGTAGGCTATAAACGTCATGTCCTTGAAAAGTTTGAGGTTCGTGAAAAGTATCAATATCGCCCCGCACCAGAGTATGTTGAAGGCTCCTCCTTCCCAAAAGAAGACGGCGGCGAGTTCCATAAGCGCTTCACCGTGAAATCCCGGCGCTCCCCCGCTTATGTTGAGGCTGTATAATGTCTTCACGATAAGCCACGGCCCCGCGAGCGCCAAGAAAATCGCGCATGAAACGGCGATTTTTTTGATTTTTTCGCGTAGAGGAGCGTCCGGGGCACCCGACCCACTCTCCGAGTGGGTACCCCGGAGAGGCGTGGGTCGGGCGATAAGAAAAAGGAACGTAAGGACTATCGCCGGCGCGTAGAGCGCGAGTCCCTCGTTTTTGGTGAAGGTCATGGCGGTCGTAGTTATTGCCGTCGGATAGAGAAGCGAGGTTTCGCCTGTTTGGAACCACCTCGCGAGAAGCAGAACGCTCGCGAGAAGGTAATATCCTGTGGCCATGTCCGCGTAGCCGCCGTGAGCGTGGAACGACATGAGAGGGATGCTCGCGAGCACGTAGGTGAAGGCCGCAGCGACGGCGAAAGAGGCGTGCCTTCTTATGTTAGCGTAAAATAGGGCAATCATGGACGCGAATATCGCGAAATCGTAAAGATGAACGAGATTAGGGTTCCACGTCCCGGCGAAAATCCCCATCCATGCCTTGAAAAGAGGCGTTCCGAGGGGATAGTGGAGCGGGCCGCCGCCGAGAAAGTTCTCCGAGCCGCTCGCGCCGAGCCCTCTTGCGGTGAATATAACCTTGGCCTTGAAGTCCCATGTTGTTACGGCGTCGTCGAAGTAGGGCGGCCAGATAAAGACGTTAAAAAGAGGGAAGAAGAGTTTAACCGTTATAAGCGCGAGGAAAATGACGCCGAGAGTTTTTTCGAGAGCGCTTGTTTTTTCGGAATAGGGTTCGACACGAGCCGTAAAGAGCGTCTTTTTCTTTATAAGCGCGGCGATTATGACGAAGCCTGCCGCGAAATACGGGAGAAGCGCGGCAAAAGAATACGTTAATCCGAGGATTCCCAAGAAGAACATATAAAACGAAAGACACCCCGCGCCGATGCCGAACGATAAAGCCGCCAGTTCAAGGCCGTGAATAAGACCCTTCCTGTCCAGCGCAACGATTATCGCGAAGCCGGTAACGGACGGCAGCACAATGGAGACGAGCATGAGCAAGGCGTCAAGGAACATCGCTTTTTATTTTTCCTCTCTGAATATGAACGAGTAATCGTCGTATCGCGCCGTTACCGTTCCTTTGGCGATAGGTTTTTCGCCGGCATACAGAACTCCGTTGTCGTATCTTACGTTGGGATTTTTGTACACCGCGTGCACTCGACCCATGCTCCGCATGGGTACCCCGGCGCCCGGTTTTTCAAAGGTAATCGGTTTTACCGGGTACAGGAGGTATGTCATGTGCGCGAAGAAAGTTACGTCCGGATGTTCGTGGAAATAGAAGATTTTGTCTTCGTCTTTCAGTTGCGCCCTCGTGAATTCGGCGAAGTCGTAGAAGTCGCCCATGTTCGAAAAACGCCTTCTCCCGTCTTGTGTCTTGACGTAACTTTTATAGACCGTGTCCGCTGATAAAGCCTGCGCGTATGTGTATCTTAAATCATAGGCTATCCATAGCAGAAGCAAAACAATGAATACCGCCGAAACGCCGGGGTACCCGCGGGGTACCCATCCAAAGGATGGGTC
>JBAQMW010000245.1:0-3238 GCA_049303155.1 Thermodesulfobacteriota bacterium
GTTTAGCGCCATAATCTTCCTTAATCTTCCTTCCGTAATCAAAATTTATGCTAATGCTAACACATCTGACTCTACAATTCCACGCCCCCGGAATTTCCTTTCACTCCCCGATGCGCCGGGAGCGTAAGCCCCAAAATAAAAACCCCGTGCCTAAAGAAAGAAGCACGGGGCAGGGTTCAATCTTCCGAATTTAATTGAGTATGTAGTTCCTCGGGTCGACGCTTATGCCGTTCACCACAACCTCGTAATGAAGGTGAGGGCCGGTTGACTTGCCGGTCGAGCCTATTGCGGCTATCTTCGAGCCCCTTTTCACGCGCTGTCCGACCCTTACGTAAGATTCGGAGAGGTGCCCGTATGTGGTCTTCATCCCGTAGCCGTGGCTTACCTCGACCATCCTGCCCAAGTGCGGGGAGACCGATGACTTCGTGACTATGCCGTCGCCGGGGGCCAAAACGTCGGCGCCGGCCTTATTCGCTATGTCGATTCCCTTATGCATCTGTATGCGCCCGGTAAACGGGTCGCGTCTCATTCCGAAGTCAGACGTCAGCCATCCCCTCGCCGGCCATACGGACGGAGTAGATGTGAGCATGGAGGCCTGCTTCATGAAAAATTCCTGCAACTCGGTGAAACTCTTCTCCTGCGTATCGGCGTCTAACTTAATCTGATTTATGTCGGAATGAAGTTTATCCACGAGCTTTTCCTTTTTGTCTTCTATGGTGAGGAAGTAATCCTCGTCCGTGGCGCCCCCCATGCCGAGATTATTGTCGGCGGCGGGGATTTCGAGGTTCGCGATTATCCTTAACTTCTTGTCGAACACCCTCAACTTGGATACGGTGTCTTCAAGTTCGCCTATCTTGCTTGAGAGGGTCTGAAGTTCGATTTTCTGAGTTGTGTTCTCCCTTTGAAGTTTATAGGTCTCGCTCACCTTTACGGCCATGGTGCTGTAATCAACTATGACGTAAAGAAACACTATAAGGAGCGGTATCGCCGCGTAACGGGCCGCCTTATATGCCCTAAGGGGAATCATGAAATGCTTGCCCCTCGTCGAATCGTTCGGGAGCAGTATTATAGTTACGGTCTCTTTTTTAAGGGGGTTTTTGCCGCTTGAGGCGTCTTGACGGCCGTAGAAGACCCGCAACGCAAGGAAACGCGCTACGCCGGAAACCTTTGAAGCATATCTTTTTAATCTCTCGCTCAAAAGCCTGTTGAAGAATATGCCCATTTTCATAAGTCCTTTGCTCGATAATCCGAGCCTGCTTCATCGTCCCACAATATATTCCATATTTTCAACGATTTGTCAAGGATTTTTGGAGATGAGAAAGGTAAAACAACCCATATTGCGGCATTAAATCACTGCGCCGTCGAAAGTCCGTCATTATGACTAAAAGCCGATTTCTTAACCATCTCCGCCTCTTCGGAATGCCCGCCTTTTACCCATACCCTGCCTAATTCAACGTCGAACCTCGCGTCAAAATCTTTAGAAAGATTCATCACCTTATTTATGGCCTCGCGGAACGAATCGCCTTCAAAGGCCTTGGGCTTAAAGAAAACCCTTCTATTGTTGACGTCTATTGGCACGAGGTCAGCGTAGGTTACGTTCCACGCCCCGCCTTCCTCTTCAAAGACTGCCTTAGCCAAAAGCCCCTCTACCGTATTAGAGCCGTAAAAGCCGAATACGAAGTTGCCGAGGCTGTAGAGTATGAGGCCGCCCTTATAAGTCTCCACACCCTGCATTATATGAGGGTGGTGGCCTATGACGAGTTTGGCGCCGCTTTCTATCGCGAGGCGCCCCAAATCCCTTTGGTACTGCCTCGGCTCCCTAACCCTCTCTCCTCCCCAATGAAACGCGACTACAACTATATCAACGGCCTTTGCCGCGGCGCGAATGTCCTCCTCAATATACGATTCGTAAGCAGGGGCAGTTCCCGCCCTTTTCTTTGAGGCATAGAACTCAAGGGGATAAGTCCTTGAATAGGAGAGTACCGCTATCTTTACTCCGTTAACCTCCACTATTGCGGGACGTCTGGACTCTTTCAGGTTTTTCCCCGCGCCGCAGTATGGCATATCAATTGAGGAAAGGGTTTTTAAAGTCTCGTCAAGTCCTTCTGCCCCGTAATCCATCATGTGGTTATTCGCGAGGGTCACTACGTCGAACCCGGCGTCTTTAAGCCCTCGTGCGCCGGAGGTCCTTGCCTTCAAGATGAACTGCTTTTCCATGAAGGGAACTTTCGCCTTTGTCAAAGGGGATTCGAGGTTCGCTATGGCGACGTCCGCACCCTTTATGAGACTCTCCGTATCTCCGAAGGGATAGGACGGCCCGAACTTCTTCGTGTATTCGATTGCGCTGCTTCCGAGGTAAACGTCTCCCGCGACCAGTATGCTTATCTCTTTTGCAACGCCGACGGACGGGGAAAAGACGTAAAACGCGATAAAAAAGAAGAAATAAACAAAACGGCCCAAGCAAAGACCTCCTTTTGACAATCCGAATTAAGAACATACCATAAAACCTCGCGTAATTGAAGAAGGAATAAGTACTGCCTCTTACCGTAGGCACGGCCGCCAATCCCCTTTACGATTGACTTGCCGGCCGCAAAAAGGTAAATTATCCCCCGTTATCCTTATTGATAAGATTGCCGCGTCCGCCGATAATAATGGCGGCCTCGCAATGACAAACAGAAGGAGTATTTTGATTATGAGCGGACTCGAAGGCGGCGGCATGCTGTGGCAGATGATAGCCGGAGCCGGCATCGTCGTAAAGATTATTTTAGCCGGGCTCTTTTTGCTGTCCATATTCTCGTGGGCCATAATACTCTTCAAGATAAGCGCCCTCCGCAAGATAGAAAAGGAGACGAACTCCCTCTACGACCTTTTCTGGAAAAATAACGACCTTTCCACGGTGCACGCGGCATCAAAAAACTACCCCGCCACTCCCCTTTCAAAACTCATACAAGAGGTTTACCCGGAAGTAGCCCTCCTTATCGAAGCCAAGGAAGCCGAAGGGGCGTCCACAACGAAGACAACGAAAACCAAATCCGACGTCATGGACGTCGTAAAGAGGCTTCTCAAAAAGACCTCGAGCGCGGAAAAAGCGGCCATGGAAAAATCAGTTCCGTTTCTCGCTACAACAGGCAACACAGCCCCCTTCATAGGCCTTTTCGGCACGGTATGGGGCATCATGAACACGTTCAGCTCCATAGGAATGCGCGGCACCGCCAACATCTCAACCGTTGCCCCGGGC
>JBAQMW010000246.1:0-6013 GCA_049303155.1 Thermodesulfobacteriota bacterium
TTCGCCGCCATCGCCGCCACGGCCGCCCTTGCCGCGGTCTTCGTGCCCGTAGCCTTCATGAAAGGCGTCATAGGCAGGTTTTTCTTTGAGTTCGGCATAACCGTGGCCATAGCCATTGGAATCTCGCTTCTTGTGGCCTTGACTCTTACTCCGATGCTGTCGTCCAGATTTCTTAATCTTACCCGCACGCAGGGCAGGTTTTACCGCTCAAGCGAGGCGTTTTACGGCAGGATAGAGTCGCTTTACAGAAGGCTTCTCGTTGTTTCACTTTCGAAGAGGTTCATGGTTATTTTGCTCGCGCTCGGTATTTTCTCGACGAGCGTCTTTTTTTGGAAGATGCTCGGAAAGGAGTTCGTGCCGCAGGAAGACCAATCGAGATTCATGGTAATGTTCGAGACGCCGGTCGGGTCCTCAATAGACTACACGAGCAAGAAACTCAAGCGTAACGAAGAGGCGCTTGCCGCCGTGCCGGAGATAAAGAGTTTTTTCAGCGCCATAGCCCTTGGAGAAGGGGGAAGGGTCAATAAGGGCTTGATGTTCGTCAGGATGCATCCACGGAAAGAGAGGGAAAAGTCGCAGCAGGAGGTTATAGGTTTCCTCAGGCGCGAGTTGAACAAGGAGCCGGGCATGACTGTCTTCGTCAATTCCATGACCATGAACTTCGGCTCAAGCAGAGGGCCTGCGCTTGAATTTATAATAAAGGGGCCGACCTTGAAGGAACTCGATAAATACGCAGGCCTGATAATCGACAGGTTCAAAAAGGTTCCCGGCGTGGTTGACGTCGATACGGACATGGACTTGGGCCTTCCGGAGCTTAAGGTTACCATAGACCGGGAGAGGGCGGCGGACGCCGGGGTTGATCTTACGACAATCGCGAAGACCATAAATTCGCTCGTCGGAGGAAGCGACGTTGCCGAGTATAAAGAGGCCGGCAAGAGATACGACGTAAGATTGAAACTCATTCCGTCGCAGAGGGCCGCGCCGTCGGATATGAAGGAACTCTACGTAAGGAGCAAAGACGGAGCGCTCGTTAAGTTTGAAAACCTGATAGGGGTGGAGGAAACGGTCGCCCCGAGTGTCGTGAACAGGCGCGACAGGGAAAGAAGCATAACCATTACCGCCAACATGGAAGGCGATAAAACGCTCGGAAGCGCGCTGGAGGACATAGCCGCCATATCCAAAGAGACGCTTCCCGAGGGCTTTACCACGCGGCTCGGCGGAAGCGCCGAGATGTTCAAAGAGTCCATGCAGAGCATGATGTTCGCGCTATTTTTAGCCGTCATAATAACCTACATGATTCTCGCGTCCCAGTTCGAGAGCTTTGTCCATCCATTTACGGTCATGCTGGCGTTTCCGTTAAGCATAGTCGGCGCGCTTGGCGCGCTCTGGGCCACCGGCAACACCATTAATATTTATAGTCTCATAGCCTTGATACTACTCGTCGGGCTTGTCGTCAAAAACTCAATACTCCTTGTTGACTATACCAACACCCTGCGAAAAACCGGCATGCCCATGAGGGAGGCCGTTTTAACGGCAGGGCCGGTGAGGCTTCGGCCCATACTCATGACAGCCCTCTCGACTATTTTGGGAGTCCTTCCCACTGCCCTTGCCATAGGGCCGGGAAGCGAATCAAGGGCGCCTATGGCAATAGCCACAATCGGCGGGCTTGTCGCGTCCACTTTCCTTACCCTCCTTGTCGTTCCGGTCGTTTATACGATTTTGGACGAACTTAAGGAAAAAATCGGCATAAGGTAGTCCTGCGGACGGCACGATGAATTAATAAGCCTCGATGGCGCGCATACCTCCATGCGAGTCAAAAACATTGTGGGTCAAGGGTGGAGCCCTTGAAAACCCTTGTAATACGCCGTAACGTTATTATATAGTGTTCGCATGAAGTGTCCATTTTGCGGCCATATAGAAGACCGGGTCATAGACTCGAGACTTTCTCAGGATGGAAGCGCCACGAGGAGGAGGAGGGAGTGTTTGTCCTGCTCCAAGAGGTTTACCACCTACGAGACGGTCGAGGAACCTCTGCCTTTGGTTATCAAAAAGGACGGCAGGAGGGTGCCGTATGACAAGAATAAGATACTTGCCGGAGTCAAAAAGGCTTGCGAGAAAAGACCTGTGAGCTTCGACGACATGGAGAAGACCGTTGACCGCGTGGAAAACAGGCTCCTTTCGTCAGGCGAGAGAGAGATGCCGAGCTCCCGCATAGGGGAGTTTGTGATGGAAGAACTTAAAGGGTTAGACGAGGTCGCTTACGTGAGGTTCGCCTCGGTTTACAGGGAGTTCAGAGACATAAACGAGTTTATGAGCGAAATTACGAAACTATTCGATAAAAAAGAGAAAAAGTAGCATGACTTTTGAAGCATAATATGGACTACGCTCGCTTCATGCGTCTTGCGATAAAACTCGCGGAAAAGGGTCTCGGCAGGACGAGTCCAAACCCGGCCGTAGGCTCGGTTGTCGTCAGAAACGGAAAAATAATAGGCAGAGGCTATCATGAAAAGGCAGGGCTCGCCCATGCCGAGGTGAACGCGCTTTTGGATGCGGGTAAAAAAGCCAAAGACTCTACCCTCTACGTAACCTTGGAGCCTTGCTCCCACTTCGGAAGAACTCCGCCGTGCGTTCAGGCCATAATCAACTCAGGGATAAAGAAGGTGGTTATAGGCTCGATTGACCCCAATCCCAAGGTAAGGGGCAAGGGCATAAGGATACTTGAAAAAAACGGGATAGAGGTGGTAAAAGACGTTTTAAGAGAAGAATGTCTCGCCTTGAACGAAGCGTATGTGAAATACATTACAAAGAAAACGCCATTTGTTATTTTAAAGCTTGCGACCACTCTTGACGGAAAGATAGCCACGCTAACAGGGGATTCCAAATGGATTACGTCTCTTGAGTCGAGAAAATATGTTCACAGGCTTCGTGCTCGCGTTGATTGCGTCATGGCAGGAGGAGGCACGATATTAAAAGACGACCCGCGCCTCACGGTACGGCTTATAAAAGGCAAGAGCCCGGCAAGGGCTGTTCTGGACGGCAGCCTCAAGATACCGGTTAACGCGAAGATTTTCGATTCCAGCGATGAGAGGGTTTTTATTTTTACCTCTGCTAAAGCGAATAAAGACAAGATCAAACTCTTTGAGGAAAAGGGAGCAGAGGTCATAAGAGTTAAAGAGTCGAAAGAAGGTTTAAGCGTTAAAGGCGTTTTAAAGGAACTCGGTAAAAGAGGAGTAACCAACGTTCTTATCGAAGGCGGCTCGCGCCTCGCGGCCTCGGCGTTAAAAGAGGGCGTGGTGGATAAGGCAATATTCATAATCGCGCCCAAGATAATCGGAGGGGACGGGGTGGATTGCGTGGGAAGTATCGGAGTAAAAATGGTTGATGAGGCGTTTGGTCTAAAGAAAACAAAAGTCAAATGCCTTGGCAAAGATATTATCGTCCAAGGGCGGTTATAGGCAAATAAGGGTAAATTGATTTGGATGCGGTAACGGAGTAAAATGGATATATACTTTAGCAGACATGCCAAAAGGCAGATGAAATGGAGAGATATAGGCGAAGACGATGTCCGTGAGGCGGTATCGGCTCCGGAAGCGATAGAGGACTCTATTAAGAATAGAAAGAACGCTTTAAAGCATATCGGGCAAAAGTGGCTGAAGGTAACTTTTACTCAAGAAATAGGCAGGATAGTTATCGTAACCGTTATAGACAAGAATAGATAAGGGGGCGTTATGAAGATAGAATACGATAAAGAAGTGGATGCGCTTTACATAAGGATACAGGAAAAGAAAGTTGCGCGCACAAAAGAAGTGGAAGAGGGGATAAATCTGGATTTTGACGAAAAAGGAAAGGTGATAGGCCTTGAAATTATAGGGGCAGTCGAACGATACAGTCTTGAGGATATTTTCAATCTCTCTACGGAGAATTTGATACTCGAAACTCCGGGCCGCGCGGCGGGGGAACATAAACGCGGGTAATCTTTGTAAGATAATTGCTGTATCTTTTGTAACTCAAGGCTTTAGCCTTGATACACATCAACCCTGAAGGGTTGAGTTACGGAATAAGAAGCAAGGACGGGACTAAACCCATGTTCACCGGCATAATCGAAGCCATAGGAACCGTAGAAACCCTTGAAAAAAGGGACGCATCTGGTAGAATAAAAATCAGGTGTCCTCTTGCGCCGGACGTCCTTAAGCAGGGCGGTAGCGTGAGCGTGAACGGAAGTTGCCTGACTGTCATTGATTTTGTCGGAGGAGTTTTCTCGGCTGACGTTAGTTCCGAGACTCTTCTTCATACGACTTTCGGAAGTCTTAAAAAAGGAAGCTCCGTAAACTTGGAAACTCCGTTAACGCTCAATAAGCCCCTGGGCGGCCATATCGTTACAGGCCACGTTGATTGCAAAGGAAAGATAATGACCCGGCAAGACACTGATGCGTTTTCGACATTTGAGATTTCCGTGGAGAGGACGTTTTTCCGCTTTTTGGTTCATAAGGGTTCTGTCGCTATTGACGGCATAAGCCTTACCATAGCGGAACTTATTGAAGACGGTTTTACAACCGCCGTTATACCTCATACGCTTAAGTCAACGACTCTTTCGGCAAGGAAGCCGGGCGACGAGGTGAACATAGAAACGGACATCATCGGCAAATACGTGGAGAGGTTTACCACAGGGAATATTGGCAAGGGCGTTACAGAGGGTTTTTTAAGAGAGCACGGTTTCATGGGTGGAAAAGGGAACTAACGTAGGACAGGCGTCCCGCCTGTCGAAAAAGGTTCCCCCTTTTTACAAAGGGGGGTTAGGGGGGATTTAGGGTTATATGTCCATAAAGAGGATAGAAGACGCTTTAAAAGACATAAGAGAAGGCAGGATGGTAATCCTCGTTGACGACGAGGATAGGGAAAACGAAGGAGACCTTTGCATGGCCGCCTCGAAGGTTACCCCCGAAGCCGTTAATTTCATGGCCAAGCACGGAAGAGGTCTTGTCTGCCTCACGCTTAACGAGGACAAGGCCGACGCGCTCGGCCTCGACCCCATGGTCAAGGATAATACTTCCCTTTATAGGACGGCATTTACCGTATCCATAGACGCGGCGCAAGATATCACTACCGGCATATCAGCGAGTGACAGGGCTGTTACGATACTCGCGGCAACGAAAGACAACGCCAAGCCGATTGACTTCGTGCGTCCGGGACATATATTTCCGCTTCGCGCGCGTAAGGGCGGGGTGTTAGTGCGGGCGGGGCAGACCGAAGGCTCGGTTGACCTTGCGCGGCTCGCCGGTTTGCCTTCGATGGGCGTTATATGCGAGATAATGAAAGACGACGGCGCCATGGCGAGGATGCCGGAACTTGAGGCGTTTTCAAAGGAGCACGGCATAAGGATAGTAACGGTCGCGGACATAATCGCCTACCGCTTGGGGAAAGACCATCTCGTAAGGCGCGTGTCCGAGGCCTCGGTGCCTACGAAGCACGCCGGAGAGTTTTTGGCAATCGCTTACGAAAACGAGATTGATTCGCACGAGCATCTCGCGCTTATTAAAGGCGAGATAAACCCCGACGAGCCGGTGCTCGTCCGGGTTCATTCCGAGTGCCTCACCGGAGACGTCTTCGGCAGCGAAAGATGCGACTGCGGCGAGCAGCTTATTAGCGCGCTCAAGATGATAGAAAGGGAAGGCAAAGGGATATTGCTCTACATGCATCAGGAAGGCCGCGGCATAGGGCTCGGGAATAAGATTAAGGCTTATGCCTTGCAGGATCAGGGCATGGACACGGTAGAGGCGAACGAGAGTCTGGGCTTTAAGGCCGACCTTCGCGATTACGGCATAGGCGCTCAGATACTTCTCGACTTGGGCGTAAAGAAGATGCGCCTTATGACAAATAACCCGAAAAAGATTAAGGGCATCGAGGGGTACGGGATAGAGGTCGTGGAGCGGGTTTCGATAGAAATCGCGCCGGGAGAGAAAAACGTGCATTATCTTCGCACCAAGAAAGAAAAGATGGGGCATATACTGACAAA
>JBAQMW010000247.1:0-9212 GCA_049303155.1 Thermodesulfobacteriota bacterium
TCCAAAGGGCGGGGCACCCATCTGAAAGATGGGTCGGGGGGGATTAAGGAGCCGAATCCAAACGCGTCAGGGGAGGGCGGGAGATGAAAGAAGCCAACGTTGTAATGTCTTTGATGTTCTTTACCATGGCCTTTGCCTTTTATTTCGTTACGGCCGTCTTTTACCTCGGTTACTGGATATTCCGGAAGGCATGGATGTCTCAGGCCGCCACGGCCATGACCTACATAGCGCTCCTCGCCATAACCGGCATGCTTATATCGAGGGCAGTGGAATCAGGGCACGCGCCGTTCTCGAACCTCTACGAGTCCATGGCGCTTTTCATATGGGCCATGACCATAGGGTATATATGGATGGAGCGCAAGTATCGCATAAAGGAGATGGGCGCTTTCATCATGACGATAGCCTTTTTGGCGATGGTCGCGGCCTCTATGCTTCCGTACAGGTTCAAGAGCGTCGAGCCCTTGAATCCCGCGCTCCAGAACAAATGGAAGTGGCTCGTGAACCTTTTGGAACAGATAGGGCTTGAAAAGTACGCCATAGGCTGGCTTGATTTTCATGTGTTCACTACGTTCGTCGGTTACGCGGCCTTCGGCATATCCTTCGGCATCGCCATAATGTATATTATAAAAGAACGCTTCGAGGCCGTGAAGAAAGCGAACGTTCTCGTGGACAGGTTTCCCGAAAGCGAGATGCTTGACGAACTCGGTTACAGAACCATAGCGTGGGGCTTTCCGTTCCTCGCAATCGGCATAATCTCAGGCGCTGTATGGGCCAACTACGCCTGGGGAACGTACTGGAGCTGGGATCCGAAAGAGACGTGGTCCCTCATAACGTGGCTCATATACGCGGCGTATCTTCACGCGAGGGTTACGAGGGGATGGAGGGGACGGAAGGCGGCGTATCTTTCAATACTCGGATTTCTCGCGGTCATGTTCTTGTATTGGGGGGTGAGCTTCATATTGCCCGGACTTCACGCATACGCTTGATACGGAGCGTCATAGCTTCGCCTCGCGTATAAAAAAAGGGGATTCCTTATGAACGAAAAACAAGAAGGCAAAAAGGGCGTAAATCCGGTTGCCATAATAATAGTCGCGATTTCCGTGGCAATAGTGCTTATAGCGGTGTTCGCGAAGAAGTCGAACTTCGAGTTAGTGGTAGCGGGTACGCAAGCGATAGATTTTCAATTACCCGACCTTGACGGAAAGACAAGGAGTCTTGGCGAGTTCAAGGGCAAGGTCGTGTTTCTCAACTTCTGGGCTACGTGGTGCAAGCCGTGCGAGGAGGAGATGCCTTCCATGGAGCAGCTTTACGCGGCGTTAAAGGGCAAGCCCTTCGAGATAGTCGCGGTGAGCATCGATAAAGACGGGACTGATGCGATAAGGGAGTTTACCAAAAAGTACGGAGTAACTTTTACCGTCCTTCACGACAGGAAGGGCGAGATAAAAGAGCTTTATAAAACCACCGGAGTTCCGGAAACCTTCATAATAGACCAAAACGGAGTCATAGCCGAAAAGGTAATGGGGCCGAGGGATTGGGCAAAGATGTCGAGTGTTGCTACTGTCATGGAACTTCTCAAAAACGGCCCTAAAGACCCGGCTTCCTACCGCAGGTAAAAACCTATTGTAGCTCAGCCCTTTAGGGCTGACGTATTGCGACGGAGAACCGTTCGTCCTGAGCTTGTCGAAGGACGAACGGCAAAGAAACATATCAGGGTTAAAGCCTGTCCTGAGCGAAGTCGAAGGGCACTGATCTACGGAAGACAATAAAAAAACAATGAAGCATTTTCTTGGCATAATATTAGCGGCGATTTTATTTGTCCCCGGAGTTTCCGGCGCCAAGGACGACCTCTGGCAGGAATTCGGCCTGACCCGGATAGGGCCGGCGAGCGCCCCTGATTTTATTCTCGAGGATATAAACGGCAAGAAGGTATCTCTAAAGGATTTAAAGGGCAAGCTCGTGGCGCTTAACTTCTGGGCCACGTGGTGCCCGCCCTGCAAGGAGGAGATGCCTTCTTTCTCAAAGCTGGATTCGATGCTCGGCAAAAAGGGGCTTTCGGTCGTTGCGATAAACGATTACGAGAATAAAAAAAAGGCCGTTAATTTCGCGAAGAAAAATAACTATAAATTCATTGTCCTCATAGACGAGTCCGGAAAGGTGAGCGAAAGTTACAAGGCGTCGTTCCTTCCGACCACCTTCATAATAGACCAAAACGGCATGGCAATCGGCAAGGCAGTCGGCGCAAGGGATTGGGCAAGCCCCGTTGCCATAAAGATATTCGAGGAACTTCTCAAAAAATGACTTATGAGACTTTCATAGAGCTTGCGTTCATAAGCAAGATGCTCGTCGCCTTCGGCGGAGGGTTCATATCTTTCATTTCGCCTTGCGTTCTTCCGCTCGTCCCTTCTTACATATCCTTCGTAACGGGCATATCTTTCGAGGAACTCACCTCCGACGACGATTCGAAGAAACTCAAGAACATAATACTCGTAAACTCGCTCATGTTCATACTGGGTTTTTCGGTTGTGTTCGTGCTCGTTATCGGGCTTTCGGCGCAGTTTTTCGGCCACGTGTTTCTTGAGTACAAGGATTTGATACGAAAGATCGGCGGAGCCGCCATATTCCTTTTAGGCATCCACGTCATAGGGGTGATAAACGTAGGCATATTGCAGCGCGACAAGAGGCTTCATTTTTTCAGGGAGAAGCCGCCGGGGTTAGTGGGCTCATTCCTCGTGGGAGTAGGTTTCGCGGCAGGCTGGACGCCTTGCATAGGGCCGATTCTTTCCGCGATATTCGCCCTGGCCGCGACCTCGACCAATAGTTACGCCGGAGTGATACTCTTTATATGCTATTCGCTCGGCCTCGCCATACCGTTTCTTCTCACCTCGCTCGGCATCAATACCTTCCTGAAGCACTTCCAACGCCTCAAGAAACACATGAGGCTCGTGTCCGTCGTGACGGGCGCACTCTTGATTATTACGGGGGTATTGATATTCTTTAATTCTTTTGCTATGATTACAATCTACATGAACAGGATATTGCCGTCTTTCGGGTAATAAGGACTTTAGGAGGGTCTTATGGCCGCGCCTGTGGTTGAAGTTTACGCGAAAAAGAAGTGCTGCCTTTGCGACGAGGCAAAGAAGGTCATAGGCAGGGTAAGGGACGAGATTCCTTTTCAGATGAAAGAAGTCGACATATCCTCGAGCGTGGAACTTGAGAGGAGGTTCGACGGCCACGTGCCGACCATATTTATAAACGGCAAGAAGGCGTTCAAGTTCAAGGTTGACGAAGTAGAGTTCAGGAAATGCGTAAGAAAAGAAATCATAAAGTCGGGCATCTCCAAGGCAGCCGCCAAAAGCGGTGCCATTAGGTAGTCCGTATCGCCGGATTCCCCCAAGTTTTGTTTTTTCCGCAACTTCCTTCGTAATAATACCTTACGGCCATTTGGCGTACCATTGCTTTTTCGCCGTCTTTCGGATATATTAAAAATACACAATGTTTTTAAAAATCCCCTCTGTCTCCCCTTTGAAAAAGGGGAGAACCTCTGGTTCCGGGAGGCGCCTCCTGTTGTGAAGAAGGTATTCGTATTTTTTGTTTTGTATTTCGCGTTTTCTTCTCCTCTTCCGGCGGCAACCGGGCCGCGGGTAGACGGGGTAAGGACAATCTATGACTCGGAGCTCAGGTTCTCGTTTTACGTGAGCGGAGCCTTTAAAAAGGACCTTGAGGACGCCGTCAATAGCGGCATGCCCACCTCGTTTACCTACAAGGTGAAGCTTTACCGGAAGAAGAACATGTGGTTCGACGAGCAACTCGGGAGTTGGAAGTTCAATCACACGGTCAAGTACGACGCGTTGAAGCAAGAATATCAGGTTAGCATAGAAGAGAAGAACTTGGTCGAGACGACAAAGGATTTCGATACGGCGAAGGCGATGATGGCGACGGGGAATGACGTCATAATCTCCCCCATACCCGCGCTCAAAAAGGGCGAGTTCTACGAGATTAAGCTCATGGCCGAGTTGGACGTCGTGCGCATTCCCTCTGTCTTTAAGTATCTCTTTTTTTTCGTGAAACTTTGGGATTTTGAAACAGACTGGTATTCGCACCGGTTTACGATTTAAACCGGCGCCACTTTTTGCTGTAAATGTCTTGACGTAACTCAACCCTTTAGGGTTGATGTCTCAAGGCTAAAGCCTTGAGTTACAAGTGGCGCTGGGCGCACCCCCACTTTTTTATGCCCCCTGAATTAAACGACATCGATAGCGGCGAGACTAAGAAGAGGAAGCGCGAGTATTACATAATACTCGCGGTGGTCGCGTTTGTCGCGATCATAACCTACGTCGAGAGCCATATCGAGGTCATAAGCGGCGACCTGCCGGTCCCGACGAACCTCCTCATCCTCGGAATAATAAACATCAACATCATTCTCCTCGTTCTTTTGGTATTCCTTATCCTGCGGAACGCGGTCAAGCTTTTCTTCTCGAGCCGGAGGAACGTCATGGGCTCGAGGCTTAAGACGAAGCTCGTTACCGCGTTCGTCGTTCTTACGATAGTGCCGACGTGCGTGCTTTTTTTCGCCGCCATAGGGTTCGTCAACAAGAGCATAGACAGCTGGTTCGCGATAAGGGTGGAGGATTCGCTCAAGCACTCGCTTGAACTCGCGCAAAATTACTATAAGGACACCTCCGCGAGGACGCTTAACGCGGCGTGGCACGCCTCCACGGAGATGACCTCCGGAGGGATTCCCGATTCTCTATCCTCCGTTACAGGCGACAAGGGGTTTTCGACGGTCGAGATATATTCGGCAAAGGGGCAGAGGACGTATTATTCGATAGCCGATAAGGTCAACCGCAACATGGTGCCGGACGTAAGCCTGCTTGAGATCGAAAGGACGGCGAAGGAAGGCGCGAGGAGTTTCGTCCAGACCTTCGCCTCCGGAGACGTAGTGAGGGGCGCCGTGCCTGTTTACGGAACGGACGGGGCATTCCGGTCGGTTATAGTGGTCAGTTATTATCTGCCGGAAAACCTCGTCGCCAAGATGAAGGACATATCCGCGGCCTTCGAAGGCTACCAGCAGTTGAAACTCCTCAAAAATCCGGTAAAGACCGGCTACTTTACCGTGCTTCTTCTCATAACGCTCGTCATATTGTTTTTTTCCGTCTGGATAGGGCAGTATCTCGCCAAGGAGATAACAATGCCGATAGCCGAACTTGCCGAAGGAACCCACGCCGTGGCGAGCGGCAATTTGGATTATAGGATAGACATTGATTCGAACGACGAGATAGGGCTTTTGGTGAGGTCGTTCAACAGGATGACCGAGGACTTGAAGGCTGGCAAGGGCAACATCGAGTCCGCCAACAAGACTTTGAGGGTTACAAACAGGGAACTCGAAAGAAGGCGCAAGTACATAGAGATAGTGCTCGGCAATATCCCGGCCGGAGTCATGTCCATGGACAAGGACGGCAGGATAACGTCCCTTAACAGGGTGGCGGAGGAGATGCTTTCCATAGGCAGCGGCGGCGCCGAGGGAAGGCTCTACACGGAAGCGCTCATGCCGGCCTACGCGTCTTTCCTCGCCGACATGGTTCTTGAGCTGACGAATCTTAATTTGAAAAGCATCGAGCGCCAGATGAACGTGGATTTGAAAGACAGGGTTACGGCCGTTCTCGTCAACCTCACCGCCATACGCGACGAAAACGACGAGTATCTCGGTGTGGTGGCGGTCATGGACGACGTAACGCATCTCGTCAAGACCCAGCGCATGTTCGCGTGGAAAGAGGTTGCGAAGAGGATAGCCCACGAGATAAAAAACCCTCTTACTCCCATACAGCTCTCGGCGCAGAGGCTCAGGAAAAAATATATAGGGAAACTCCCGGACGACGGGGTGGCCTTCGACGAGTGCACGAGGACCATCATAAATCAGGTGGACGAACTCAAGACCCTCGTAAACGAGTTTTCGAGTTTTGCGAGGATGCCGGCCGTAAACCCGAGTATGAACGACCTGAACGCGGTTATCGCCGAGACCATAGCCCTATACGGCGCCGGTCATAAGAATATAGCCTTCGAATCGGCCATGGACCCGATGCTTCCGCTTCTTCAGATAGACAGGGAGCAGATAAAAAGGGTTTTGATAAATCTCATGGATAACGCTGCGGCCTCGATAGAGGGCGAAGGCGCGGTCAAGGTCGAGACCTTCTACGACAGAGAATTGAATATAGTGCGCATGGAGATAAGCGACACAGGGAGCGGCATAGCCGCCGAGGACAAGGCGCGCCTCTTCGAGCCTTACTTTTCCAGAAAAAAATTAGGAACCGGTCTCGGCCTCGCCATCGTAAGCAACATAATAGCCGACCATAACGGCTACATAAGGGTAAAGGACAACGTTCCCAAGGGCACCCGTTTCGTGATAGAACTTCCTGCGAGACAGGTATTGATATGAAAACAGTGCTTATCATCGACGACGAACGCAACATAAGGGATTCTCTCGGAGCGGTGCTCCGGGACGAGGGTTTCGACGTCCTTTTCGCCGAGAGCGCGGAAGCGGCCATGAGCGAGATATTTAAGGGTGAGATAGACGCTGTGCTTCTTGACGTGTGGCTGCCCGGCATGGACGGGCTCGCGGCGCTCCGGGAGATTAAGAAAACCTTGCCGTATCTTCCCGTCATAATGATAACCGGACACGGCACGGTCGAGACCGCGGTAAAGGCCACGAAACTCGGGGCCTACGATTTTCTTGAAAAGCCGCTTTCCATAGAGAAGGTGCTCCTTTCTGTTAATCACGCCATCGAACAGGCCCGGCTTGCCGAGGAAAATAGGGAATTAAAAGAGGCGGGCGCGAAAAAGTATTCGATAATCGGAAACTCGGACGTCATCGAGGGATTAAAAAACGGCATAAGAAAGGTTGCCTCCTCGAACGCGGTGGCGCTTATAACCGGAGAGAACGGCACGGGGAAAGAGCTTGTCGCGAGAAACATCCATTCTTTTTCTGGCCGCTCGGATAAGCCGTTTATCGCGGTAAACTGCGCGGCCATACCGGATGAACTCATAGAGAGCGAACTCTTCGGCCATGAAAAGGACGCATTTACCGGCGCAATATCCGCGAAGAAGGGCCGTTTCGACATGGCCGACGGCGGGACGCTGTTCTTGGACGAGATAGGAGACATGAGCCTTAAGACGCAGGCCAAGATATTGAGGGCGCTCGAAGAAAAGAGTTTCGAGAGGGTCGGCGGGACGAAGAAGATTAGCGTCGACGTCCGGGTCGTGGCCGCGACGAATAAAAACCTCGAAGATGAAATCAAGAAAGGCCGGTTCAGGGAAGACCTTTATTACAGGCTTAACGTAATTCCTTTTCGCGTGCCGGCGCTTCGGGAGCGTAAAGGCGACATACCCGTTTTTATCGGGCATTTCTTGAACGAGTTTTCGCTTGAGACTGGCAGCGGCGCCCGGACAATCGAAGACGGCGCCCTCGCGCTTTTCATGAGTTACGATTGGCCCGGAAACGTGCGCGAACTCAGAAATCTCATCGAACGCCTTGTCATCATGACGCCTTCCGGCGAGATAAGCGCGAGTGACGTGCCGCCTTACATACGCGGGGCGCAAGGCGCCAATGCCACGGCAGCCTTCGGCGAAACGCTGAAGACTGCGAGGAAAGGATTCGAGAGAGAGTTCATCATAAAAAAACTCGACGAGTTCAACGGAAATATCGCCAAGACAGCGGACGCCATAGGCATAGAGAGAAGCCATCTTTACAGGAAAATGAAATCCTACGGAATAGAGCAGTAAATCCTTTCTTTGTTTTCACCCTCAGGAAATATTTCTAATAAACAAATACAAACAATAGTGTTATATATTTGACATTTTATATCTCATGTGCTATTAATAATGTAAATTATAAATGGCACAATGATATAAATTAGTTATTTATGCTTACATATATTATTACCTAAAGGCAACGCTTCGGAGAACTCAGCATGGCTGGTCATGTTTTGCTTGCGGTAACCGATGACGCGGTTCTCAGAGAGACGCTCAAGGTCTTTCTTAAGGGTAGGCACGAATTTGCGGTAATTTCTCCTTCTTTTGAAAAGTCTTCCGCTCTTCCGTCGCCCGTGGGATTAGCGCTGATAGACGCCGGGGCAACGAGATTTTTGACGGTTCCTCCCTTTTCTAAAGGGAGGTCGGGAGGGATTAATGAGAGCGAGGCGTTTTTTTCTCCCGCGTTTTCCAATTGCGTCATATTAGGCGCGTGCCCGTCGTTTATCTCCAAGATTCCCCATCCTCTCGCCGGCTGCGTCCGCGACTTTGTCCGAAATCCGTTCGATAAAGAGATTCTCCTTGCTTCGATAGAGCGATGCCTGAAACGGCTCTCGTTCGAAAGAGAAGTCCTCTCGACCAAGCGCGAGTTGGAGAAGCGTTTCGGTTTTTCGGATATATTGAGCGTTGACCGCCGCATGAAAGACGTCTTTGAATTGACCCGCAAGGTAAGTGAGACGCCGTCGAACGTCCTCATAACCGGCGAAAGCGGCACGGGTAAGGAGCTTATAGCCAAGGCCATACACAGGATGGATAAGAAAAGAAAAGGCCCTTTCATGGCGATAAACAGCGCCGCCGTGCCCTCCGAGCTTGTCGAGAGCGAGCTTTTCGGTTATGAAAAAGGGGCATTTACCGGGGCCGTCTCGGCCAAGCCCGGCAAGCTTGAATGCGCCGCCGGAGGCACGCTTTTCCTTGACGAAGTAGGAACCCTTCCCCTTCATACTCAGGCTAAACTCTTGCGTGTTTTGCAGGATAGAACAATCGAGCGGCTCGGCGGCAACAGTCCCGTAAAGGTTGACCTCCGTATCATAGCCGCCACGAACACAAATTTGGAAAAAGCAATAAGGGACGGAGGCTTCAGGCAAGACCTGTATTACAGGCTTAAGGTCGTTCCCATAAATCTAAGTCCTCTTCGGGAGAGGAAAGAAGACATACCGCTTCTTGTCGAGGATTTTTTGGAGGCAAATTACGGGAAGTGCGGCAAGCGCGTAACAGGCGTATCAAATGAGGCCATGAGGCGCCTTATCGAGTATCAATGGCCGGGGAACGTGCGGGAGTTGGAAAACATGATAGAGAGGCTTATGGTGGAGGCCGAGGATTTTTCGGAGATAGGCATCGAGACCCTTCCCTTCGACGTGTTTCCCGCGGCCGCCGCGCCTGCGTCCGACCCGCTCTCCGAACTGGTACCC
>JBAQMW010000248.1:0-18473 GCA_049303155.1 Thermodesulfobacteriota bacterium
TCCGAGGATGCTGTGCTCGTCCGAGTACAAATCCCTCTCGGCGCTTCCGGCGGCCATCGAAAGCCTCTCCGAGTTCCGAAGCCTCTCCCTTTCCTTTTTAAGCTCCTCTTCCTCGCCTTCCTTAAGCGCGGCGCCGGAGATTTCCTTCGTCTGAAACTCGATAAGTTCCCTCTCCTCGACCGACAACTTCATGCCTGAGACAAACTCGTCAAGCTTCTTATTTGCCGCCGCGAACTTCCAATAGGACTCAAACATCTCGCGCCTCATGCCGGAGACGCCGCCGAGCGAGTCGACTATCTCGACGTGCTCCTCCGGCCTGGTGAGGGACTGGTGCTCGCTCTGTCCGTATATGTCTATGCAGCGGCGCCCTATCTCGTTTAAGGTCATGAGGGTCGAGAGGCTTCCGTTTATGAATATCTTGTTGCGCCCGCTCTTCGCCACGACGCGGCTTATGAGGAGATTCTCGGAACTCGCTATGCCTGACTCGTCAAGGATTTCCCTTATGCCCTTTACTTTCGCGGCGTCAAAGAGCGCCTCCACCCGCGCCTCCTCTTTGCCGCTCCTTATGATGTCAACCGTGGAGCGGTCGCCTAATATGAGGTCTATGGCGTCTATGATAATGCTCTTGCCCGCGCCTGTCTCGCCGGTAAAGACGTTAAAGCCCGGCCCCAGAGAAATGGAAAGAGTGTCTATTATGGCAAAGTCTTTTATGTTGAGTTCAAGAAGCATTCCCCGGTTACGCCTGCCCTTCCTTCTTGCCTTCCCAGAGAAGCCTTTCCCTGAGTACATCGAAGTATCCCTTGCCCTTGCCCGCGACTATGTAAACGCTTTCGGCGGCTCGTTTCACCTCTATCGAGTCTCCCGCCCGGAGCGGCATGTCCACCTGCCCGTCGAGCGTAATATCGAGCGCGGAATTGTCGGTCGTTACCGAGACTTCAACGCTCATCCAGTCCGGCACCACGACAGGCCTGTTCGTAAGGTTGAACGGGCATATGGGGACGACTATTATGGAATGTATCGTCGGATAAAGTATCGGCCCCCCGGCTGAGAGCGCATAAGCGGTAGAGCCTGTCGGGGTGGCTATTATAAGCCCGTCCGACCTGTAGGTGGTAACGTATTCCTTGTTTATGCGGGTAGCAAGCTTCAGCAGGCGCGCCATCCTGCTCTTTATGACTACGTCGTTCAAGACCTTGTACTCCGCGTAACTCTTCCCCTCCCTCGTTATGACGACCGAGAGCATCATGCGCTCTTCGACCTTGTAGTCGCCTTTTATGAGCTTTTCGAGATTTTCGTAAACCTCGTTCACCTTTACCGTGGTCAGAAACCCGAGCCCGCCCATGTTGACGCCGAGAACCGATACCTTCTTTCCTTTTATGAGCCTTGCGGCGTAAAGCAGAGTCCCGTCGCCGCCAAGCACGACTATGGCATCTATAAGCCCGGCCAAATCCTGCCTGTCGCAGGCAATCATGTTATCCACCCTTTTCGCGAGTTCCGTGTCTCCGTAAACCTCGACTCCCCGTTCCTTGAGCCAGGCGGCCACTTCAGAGGAAAGTTTTATGGCCTCCGGGTTCGTCATCTTCGCAACTATGCCGAGTTTCATGAGACGTCACCTCTCTGTCATTCCCGCGGTGTCGGGGTACCCACGGGGTACCCATCCGAAGGATGGGTCGGCATGGGTCGCGGGAATCCGGTTTGAATTTTATGCCTGTCTTTGCGGCTCTATCACTACCTTAAGCGATTCGCCTGCCTCGAATGTGAGCCTAAACCCCTCTTTTGTATCAATAAGAGGCAGCCTGTGCGATACCATGTCTTCCACCGAAACCCTTTTGCCGGCTATAAGGTCGAGCGCCATGAGAGTGTCAACGGGCGGAGAGGCGTAGGTATTTATGAAAGTTATGTTATCGCGCCACAAATCAAATAACGGCATGGGATACGTTCCGCCCGGCTCCTTCGGGGCGAAGAAAACTATCGTGCCGCCTCTCTCGACGCATTTAAGACCTTGAGTTATGGCGGAATCTCCCGCCGCGCAAAGCACGACCACGTCCGCGAGCCGTCCGAACTTTTCAATCATTTTTCCCGAAACATTTTCAGTTGCCTTTAACGCCAAATCAGCCCCGAACCTCGAAGCCGCGGAAATCCTGTAATCGTTTATGTCAACCGCCGTAATAGGCCCGAAGCCCAAGGCCTTTGCTAATTTTATGTGAAGCAGACCCGATATGCCGCTCCCTATGACGAGTATGCTTTTACCGGGACGAATGCCGGCCTTGCGAAAACCCCTTACAACGCATCCCAGAGGCTCGGAAAACGTCGCCTCGATGAAACTCATATTATCAGGTATCTTGAATACGCCTCTATCAACGTTAATCGCCGGAATCCTCACGTATTCGCAAAACCCGCCCGGGTCGAAGTTAGTCGTCCTCAAGGTGTCGCAGACGCTCTCGTTGCCCGCAAGGCAAAACCTGCAAGTAAGGCACGGCACGTGGTGCGCCGCCACCACCCTATCGCCTTTTTTGAATCTCGTAACGCCCTCTCCAATCTTTTCGATCGTTCCGGCTATTTCGTGGCCTAAGACGAGCGGAGCCTTTTTAATCCTGTACCACTCCATGACGTCGCTTCCGCAGATGCCGCTCGCCTCTATTTTGACGAGTATCTCTCCGTCTTTTATCACGGGCACGGGGCGTTCCTCGACCCTTACGTCCCTGTTATTGTAATATACGGCGGCTTTCAAAAAATAGACTCCTCTATAAATGGCGGGCAGTGCCCGCCCTACAAGGCTGTTATCTGCCTTTCGTCCCCCTCACCCTACCCTCTCCCCCTTGGGGAGAGGGATGAAAAAAAATCCCTTCACTATTGTCATTCCCGCGGTCCGCCCCTTTGTCATTCCCGCGGTCTTTTGAGCGGGGATCCAGACGCCGTCCCCGCGAAAGCGGGGATCCAGATATAAATGGTGGGCAGAGCCCACCCTACAAGGCTAAACTATTTCGACGCCGCTGTCTTTTCCTTGGCTCCGCTCATCGAGAGACTCATGTATAAATCCAGAGCCTGCTTCACTGTCGCTCCGTTATGCACGACCTCCCTCACAGCCTGTATCATGGCGACGGGGTGCGTAGCCTGAAAAATGTTTCTTCCCATGTCGACGCCCGCCGCGCCTCTTTGAACGGCGTTATAACTCAGTTCGAGCGCGTCCTTTTCAGGAATCTTTTTGCCTCCGGCCACGACAATGGGCACGGGGCAAGACCTGACGACCTTTTCAAAATCGTCGCAATAATAGGTCTTCACGACGTGCGCCCCTATCTCGGCGGATATCCTGCACGCAAGAGCGAGATACCTCGCGTCCCTAACCATCTCCTTGCCGACGGCCGTTACGGCAAACACGGGGATTCCGTACTCGAAGGACTTATCAACCAATTCCGCAAGGGAAAGCAGCGTTTGCCTTTCGTGCGGCGAGCCGACAAATACCGAAAGAGCGACGCCCGATACGTTCAAACGAACCGCGTCTTTCATCGAGACCGTAAGGCCTTCGTCCGAGAGGTCGTCTTTAAGAACGCTCGTGCCTCCCGATACCCTTAAAACAATAGGCACGTCGCTTGAGGCGTCAACGCAGGCCCTTAAAACGCCGCGCGTCGGCATGAGGGTGTCGGCAAAAGGAAGAAGCGGCTCGATGGTTTTTCTCGCGTCTTCAAGGCCTGTCGTCGGCCCCAAGAAATATCCGTGGTCAACGGCAAGCATGACGGTCTTGCCTGTCTTGGGTTTTATCACCCGCGACAAACGATTTTTAATGCCCCAATCCATAAATAAATCCTCCTTATTATTATAAAATTTTCTCAATCTGATTTTCCGGTTGGATTCATTAAAGATAACAGGCAATAAGGAGGCAGTCAACTGAATTTTGGAGGGAGGTAACGTATCATATCTTGTGTAGGTAAAAGCATGTAGGGCAAGGCTTTAGCCTTGCTATGTAAATGGTAGAGACCCCCGATGCAAGTTCAGGGTGATATAATGAGTAAACCGGATTCCCGTTTTCACGGGAATGACAAAAAAATCCTGCTTACTGCCGCTGCTTACCGGCTGCCGTGGCAAACTCTGAAGGGTTGCGCTACAAAATGAAAAAGGCAACAGGATTATTTATGGTTTTATCCGGCCTTTAACATCCGTATCCGTTCCAAATCCTTGCGGCAGCGTTTTTGCGCCTCCCACAACTCAACCGCAAGCTGCGCGTTAAGCCAAAACTCCGGGGTATTGCCGAAGAGTTTCGACAATCTAAGCGCCATAGTCGAAGAGACAGCGCGGTCTTCGTTCAAAAGCTCGTTTATCGTCTGGCGCGATACCCCGATCTTTTCCGCAAGAGACGTTACGGTCAGATTGTAGTCCGGCATAAAATCATCCCTGAGCATTTCGCCCGGATGTGTCGGCCTGATTTTACGAGGCTTTATGTTTGGAATAGCCATAGCACCTCTCTCAATGATAATCCGTTATTCCCACGTCGTATGCATGCCCGTTTATAAAACGGAAGCATATTCTCCATTTGTCATTTATGGATATTGCATACTGGCCTTCTCTGTCGTTTTTAAGCGCGTGCAGGCGATTACCCGGCGGTTCTTTCAAATCGTCAAGACGCGAAGCGAGGTTTATGTATTCAAGCCGCCGCACTGCTCGTCTCAACAAATCAGACGGAAGTCTCTTTGACCTGCCCGCGGCATAAAGCTCCTGCGTATGCTTGTCGCCAAAGGTTTTAATCACTATATTAACTATAATATGTCACGTGACACATGTCAAGGAAAACCATTTATTGCGATTACCTGATTCCGGTGTTGAAAGACGGGAATGACAAGACTGTTAAATTTACATATATCTGGATTCCCGCTCAGAAGACCGCGGGAATGACAAGAAGGAGGGAATTGGGGACTCAAAGCAGTCATTGCGAGGAGGCGGAGCCGACGAAGTAATCTACAATCCCTTCCCCCCTCACCCTACCCTCTCCCCCGCACCACTTTCGTAATCCAAACTTATTCATAATAAGTTGAGCGCATGACTGTATGCAGTTTTGCGGCACTGCGCATCGCTTTACGAAAGTGGTGCGGGGAGAGGAGAAAAAATACTTACAACCCCTAATCTTGCTTCCTCGACCTTTTCCCGGCCTGCAAAACCCTTTTCCTAATGCGGACGCTCGTCGGAGTTACCTCCACGAGCTCGTCCTCTTTTATGAACTCTATGGCCTGTTCGAGGTTCAAGAGCCTCGGAGGCGCTATCTGAACCGCATCGTCCGCTCCGGCGGCGCGTATGTTCGTGAGTTTTTTCTCTTTGACCGCGTTCACATCGAGGTCGTTTTCGCGGGAGTTTTCGCCTATCACCATGCCCTCGTAAACAGCGACGTTCTCGCCTATGAAAAGCGTACCCCTCGGCTGAAGATGATTAAGCGCGTAAACGGTCGTCTTGCCGCTCCTGTCGGAAACGAGCGCGCCCGTCTTTCTCTTGGTCATCGCGCCGTGCCACGGCTCATAACCGTCGAAGAGGTGGTTTAAAAGCCCCGTGCCCCTCGTGCCGGTCAGGAACTCGCTCCGGAAGCCTATAAGCCCCCTTGAGGGGATTCTGAATTCAAGCCTGCATCTGCCGTGCCCGTTATTCTGCATCTTCAGCATCTTGCCTTTTCTCGACCCGACCTCCTGGGTAACGACCCCTATGAATTCCTCCGGCACGTCTATCATGAGAAGCTCCATGGGCTCGCACTTTACTCCGTCAATCTCCTTTGTTATGGCCTCGGGCATGGCGACGGAAAGCTCGTAGCTTTCGCGCCTCATCATCTCGATGAGTATCGCCATCTGAAGCTCGCCTCTGCCCATGACCCTGAAGGTGTCCGCGCTTACGAACTCCACCTTTATCGAAACGTTATAGAGGAGTTCCTTCTCAAGTCTGTCCCTCAAATTTCTCGACGTAACGTACTTGCCCTCTTTGCCGGCAAGGGGAGACGTGTTCGGGGAAAAAACCATGGAGATGGTCGGCTCGTCCACTATTATCCTCGGAAGAGGCTTCGGGGTTTCCGCGCTCGTAACGGTATCTCCTATGTTTATGCCTTCGATTCCGGCCAAAGCGACGATGTCGCCGACCGAGGCCTCTTTTACCGGTATCTTCTCAAGCCCTTCGAAGTTGTACATGGAGGATATCTTCGTCTTTATCGCCTCGCCATTGATGCCTATGGTCGCTATGGTTTCGCCTGTTTTTATGGTGCCTGAAAAAATCCTCCCTATCGCGAGGCGCCCGACGTAGTCGTTGTAATCTATGTTCGTAACGAGTATCTGCAAAACTTCGTTCGGGTCTCCTTCCGGAGGCGGAACGGTCTTTACGAGAAGTTCGAAAAGAGGCATAAGGGTTTCGGACTCTTCCTCAAGCGAGAGTTTGGCGAATCCCTTTCTGGCGTTCGTGTAAATGACGGGAAAATCAAGCTGGTCCTCGGTAGCGTCAAGGTCTATGAACATGTCGTAAACCTCGTTAAGGACTTCTTTAATCCTCGCATCGGGACGGTCTATCTTGTTTACGACGAGTATGGGCGGAAGCCCGAGTTCAAGGGCCTTTTTCAAAACAAAACGCGTCTGGGGAAGAGGCCCTTCGGACGCGTCAACGAGCAACAGCACCCCGTCAACCATCTTAAGAGTCCTTTCGACCTCGCCTCCGAAGTCCGCGTGCCCGGGGGTATCAACTATATTTATCCTCATCCCCTTGTAGAGGACTGCGGTATTTTTGGCCATTATGGTGATCCCGCGCTCGCGCTCAAGGTCTATCGAGTCCATGACCCTTTCCTTCACGACTTCGTTTGCGCGGAAGATACCCGCCTGCCTGAGCATCCCGTCGACAAGGGTGGTTTTTCCGTGGTCAACGTGGGCTATTATGGCGACGTTCCTGATGGCTTCGATTTTCATGCAATAAACCTCTCTTTATCTTTTTTATTAAAGGTGAATTTTTTAGTATAACATGGCCGGTGGAGGAAAGGGAAGGAAACTCGTAGGGCAGGGCTATGATGAATCTTTCACCTTATTCCCTCCCCACTCGTTGGGGAGGGAAGGGCGGGGCAGCCCTGCGGAAACAACACAACAAAAACACGCAACCCTAAAGGGTTGCCCTACATAAAACAACGCATATCAGGACTTTAGAAACTTTTCCCTGCACTCAGCGCCGCAAAAGTAAAAGAGACTGCCGCCTTTTTTCTCCGTAATAGCGGCGCTTTTAACCACGTAGCTCCCGCAAATAGCGTCGAAGACAGTATCCTCTCCGTCGCGGACCGTGTTTTTTTTCGCATCAAATGCCGTGGACTGCGCCTTTCCGGTCAATAGAGCGCTTATAAGCCGGTAGGCGATGTAAATAACTATGATTAGTATTATTAGTTTCATTACGAATCTATCCTCGAAACCTTGAGAGTGTCTTTCACGGATGAGGCGAGTTCGGCGATAGTCTTTCCGAAAACCGGATGCACTGCCTTTGGCGCTATCTCGGCTAATGGCGCGAGCACGAACGCCCTTTCGTGCGCGTAAGGATGGGGTATCGTAAGCCCCTCTTCCTCTAAAACTTCACCGCCGTAAAGCACTATATCCAAATCTATCGGCCTCTCCGCCCATCGACCTTCGGGGGTTCTTCCGAACTTTTTCTCTATCTCTTTAAGGAAGTCCAATAATGCGCCGGGAGAAAGAGAGGTTTCTATCTCGACCGCGCAGTTGAAAAAATCCCTCTGATTGGTTTTCCCCCACGCCGATGTCTCGTAAAAGGAAGATTCCTTGATAAGCCTTATCTTCTCCGGGTCTTCGGCGAGCATGCGGACAGCCTCTTTCAGATTCTCCGCCCTGTCCCCTACGTTCGAGCCTATGGATATGAAGACACCGCGTTTCATTCAGTCACAAAGTCATAAGTAAATGCGATGTAAGAGCGTCAGAACAAAGCAGACCAAGGCGCGACGAAGGTGAGGAGTGAGGCGTATTTTTACATACGCCGCAACGACGAGCCGAGAAGCAACGCCGGGGTACCCGCGCAAAGCGTGGGTCGCGCGAAGTTATGACGCTCTTTAGCACGCTCAAAATATGAACTCCAGATTTTTTATCCTCTTCCCCATCTCCTCTATAACCCTTACCTCGTCTTCCGTGTCCTTGGCCGCGAAGGTGGCGGAAAACCGGAGATACCTTCCCGTGTCGTCCCACGGAACGGTCGAGATAAGCCCCTGCTTTATGAGATACTCGGAGACGTCCTCGGCCGTCTCGAAAACGATTCCTTTGGCCGTGCCCTTCGGCGCCCTGACGTATAAGTAAAACGAACCTCCCGGCATTGTGGCCTTAAAGCCGGCCGAGGTAAGGGCATCAACCATGAGCTTAAGGCGTCTTTTGTATTTCGCCACTATCTTGTCGGTGAGTTCGTGGTGCTTCATGGCGTAGGTGCCGGCCTTTTGTATCGCTATGAACTGTCCGGAATCGCAGTTATCCTTTACGTGGGCGAACGCCCCGACGACCTTGGCGTTTCCGGCTATGAAGGCGAGCCTCCATCCCGTCATGTTGAAGGCCTTTGAAAACGAATGTATTTCAATGCCCACGTCCTTCGCTCCCTCCACCGAAAGAAAGCTAAGAGGCTTTCCGTCGTAGGTTAAAGCCGCGTAGGCCGCGTCGTGAACGACTATTATCTCGTTCGCCCTCGCGAACTCCACGACCTTCTTGAAAAACTCCGCGTTAGCAACGGCTCCGGTCGGGTTATTCGGGTAGTTAAGATAAAGGAGCTTCGCCTTTTTCAAATCCTCTTTCTTTATGGAGTCCAAATCCGGCAAAAACCCGTTTTCTTCGAGGAGCGGAATCTTAACCGTCCTCCCTCCGTTCCACTCGGTGTGGGTCGCCATGATAGGATACCCCGGAACGGTCATGAGAGTTACGTCGCCCTCGTTTATGAAGGCGTCCGGAAGCATGGCAAGGGCGCACTTGCTTCCTATGGAGTGGATGACCTCCTTTTCCGGGTCAATGCCCGAAACCCCGTAAATCAAGGCCATGTACTCGGTCGCGGCGTTCTTTAATTCCTGTATGCCGTTATCGGAGTAGCCCCTGTTCTCGGGCTTCGCGCACTCTATCTTCAATGCCTCGATGACCACGCTCGGCGCCATCTCGTCCGGCTCGCCCACCCCGAAGTCGAGGAGTTCGGTCGCGGGGTGTGTTTTCCGCGCCTCGGCCTTGGCCCTCTTTATCTTCTCGAATTTATAAATCTTGGTATCCTTGCCGAAACTGTTTCCGCCGATCCTTTCGGCAAAAAGCCCTTGAATAAAATCACCCATGTGCTTCTCCCTGCCTTCCTATCTAACATTTTATGGATTTAAATCCGACAAACCGTTAAAAAACTAAAATTACCGTCATTGCGAGTCCGCAATTATTATTAGCGGACGAAGCAATCTATTTTTTTTATATTTATTTCGGGGATTGCTTCGTCCGCGGAGCCTGTCACTTCCCGTTGCAGGGTGTTGCGGCAACGGGAGCCCTGCCTGCCGAAGGGCTCCCTCGCAATGACAATCCGGGACTTTAACGGCACGCTAAAGCCCTTTAACGGTATTCACGAGGCTTCCTATGCCCTCTATCCTTATCTCTATGGTGTCGCCCGGATTCATCTTACCGACCCCCGACGGAGTGCCCGTCGCCACTACATCCCCCGGAAGGAGCGTCATGACGTTAGAGACGAAACTCACGAGATGATAGACGTCGAATATCATGTCCTTGGTGGACGAGTCCTGCTTTTTCTCGTTGTTAAGGTAACTCTCCACCCTAATGTCAAGCGGGTCAATGTCAGTCTCTATCCAAGGCCCTATGGGAGCGAAGGTATCGAAGCCCTTGGCCCTCGTGTACTGGATGTCTTTTCCCTGAAGGTCGCGCGCGGTAACGTCGTTAAAACAAGTATAACCTAATATGCATTTCTTCGCGTCCTCTTTGGAAACCTTTACCGCCTTTCTGCCTATTACGACCCCAAGTTCAGCCTCGTAATCCACCCTTTTCGACATGTGCGAGGGATAAATTATCTCGTCATTCGGCCCTATGACCGCTGTCGAAGGCTTTAAAAACATCATCGGCTCTTCCGGAAGAGGTTTCGAGAATTCAGCGGCATGGGCCTTATAATTAAGACCTATGGCTACTATCTTGGAGGGAAGCACCGGAGGCAGAAGCTTCACTTTTTTCACGTCCCACGAGGCCAGGCCTTTTCTAATCCTCAAGGCGTCGTAGGCAAAGGCGAATCCCAATACATCCACCCCCTCTGCCGCGAAAACCCTCTCGCCCTCCATTATTCCCGAAAAGTCCTTATTGTCAACCGTGAACCTTACAAGCCTCATCTCTTTGCTTTCCTTCCCGTCATGGCCTTGAGCTTAAGCCTGAGGGCGTTTATCTTTATGAAACCCTCGGCGTCCTTCTGGTTGTAAACCGTATCCTCCTCGAACGTGGCGTAGTCCGGATGATAGAGAGATACGGGGCTTTTCCTCGAAGATACGGTAATGTTGCCTTTATAGAGTTTAACCTTTATGCTCCCTGTCACCCCTGCCGCTGCCTCGTCAACTAACTTTTGAAGGGCCAGCCTCTCCGGAGAATACCAGTAGCCGTAATAAACAAGCTCCGAGTACTTGGTTATGAGGCTGTCCCTTAGGTGCATGAGTTCCCTGTCCATTGTTATTGCCTCTAACGCGCGGCGGCTGAAGTGAAGTATGGCTCCGCCCGGGGTTTCGTAAACTCCTCTGGACTTCATGCCGACAAAGCGGTTCTCGACGCAGTCGGCCCTTCCTATGGCGTTCCTTCCTCCGATGACGTTAAGGCGAGCGAGGAGATTCGCGGGGCTGAGTTTTTTGCCGTCAATCGAAACGGGATTCCCGTTCTCAAAGCCTATCTCGACGTAGCTCGGCTTATTCGGCGCCTTTTCCGGCGATACCGTGAGTTGGAACATGTCTTCCGGGGGCTCTTTCGTAACATCCTCGAGTATGCCGCCCTCGTAGCTTATGTGAAAAAGATTCGAGTCGGTCGAATACGGCTTTTTCTTGGTCGTTGTTACATGTATGCCGCGCCGGGTGGCGTAGTCCATAAGATCGGCCCTGCCCTTCATGTCCCACTCCCTCCACGGGGCTATGACCTTTATGTGGGGGTTTATCGAGTAATAGGCGAGCTCGAACCTCACCTGATCGTTGCCCTTGCCCGTGGCTCCGTGGCACACGGCGTCTGCCCCTACCTTGCTTGCGACTTCCATCTGCGCCTTTGCTATTATTGGGCGGGCAATCGATGTGCCCAAAAGATAGGTTCCCTCGTAAATAGCGGCTGCGCGGAGCATGGGGAACACGAAGTCCTTTACGAACTCCTCCCGAAGATCCATTATGTGTATGTCTTTCGCGCCGCTCTGAAGCGCTCTTTTCCTTAAGGTCTTCACCTCGGCGCCCTGCCCTATGTCCGCGGAGAAGGCTATGACCTCGCACCCGTAGTTTTCAATAAGCCATCTGCTTATGACCGACGTATCGAGCCCGCCGGAATAGGCGAGGACGACCTTTTTAATTTTCTTTTCCATAAACCACCTTAATGGTTTTGTCTTTCGTAGCTCAGGGCTTTAACCCTGATATGAAATTTCCTTTTGTATCAGCCCCCCGCTTAATATTGCGGGGGCAGGCTCTAAAGGGCTGAGCTACAGAATAATAAAGCCCTTAATTGATTTTTTATGAAAGAAGCATTTCGAGTATGGCCTTCTGCACATGGAGCCTGTTTTCGGCCTGCTGCCACACGGAAGAATGCCGCCCCTCGATGACGTCGTCGGTTATCTCCTCGTCCCTGTGGGCCGGGAGGCAATGCAAAACCATCGCGTCCTTTTTAGCGAGGGAAAGAATCTTTGCGTTTATCTGATAGCCCTTAAATGCCTTGACGCGATTTTCCCTTTCCTTCTCCTGTCCCATGCTCGCCCAGACGTCGGTATTCAAGACGTCCGCGTTGGATACCGCCTCTTCTACGCTTTTACAAACCTCGATATTCTTCGCTCCCTTTATGGAATCCATTACCGCCCGGTCCGGGCAGTATCCGTCCGGACAGGCCACGACAAGGCTAAAACCCAGAATATTCGCAGCCTCTATCCACGAGTTGGCCATGTTGTTGCCGTCCCCTATCCACGCGGCCTTGATACCGTCTAATGAGCCTTTTTCCTCGACGATTGTCATTATGTCCGCTAACACCTGACAGGGATGATGAGTATCAGTAAGGCCATTTATGACCGGCACCTTGGAATACTTCGCGAACTCCTCTATGAGTCCGTGGCCAAAGGTTCTGATGACGACCCCGTCCACATAGCCGGACATCACGCGCGCGGTATCCTTCACCGGCTCTCCCCTGCCTATCTGAGAGTCAGAGGAACTTATGAATATGGTATTTCCGCCAAGCTCAGTCATCGCGGCCTCGAAAGACACGCGAGTTCTTGTCGAGGGCTTCTCGAATATGAGGGCGAGGGTCTTCCCCCGTAACGGCGCGTGCGGAATGCCCCTTTCGCGCCTGCCTTTAAGCAGTATCGCCCTCTGGATAAGGCGGAGGATTTGGTCTTTCGTAAAATCAGATAACTTCAATAGATGCATATACTTCTCCGAAATATCGTACGGAAAGAGAGTTTTTATAACATATTCCCGGTGGATTTGCAACGAGAGGATGGGGATTGCCTGCTTCTGTCAGCCGATTTGACAAAGAGAGGCAAAGTAAGGCAAGGTTTTAGCCTTGCTTATTTTGTCATTCCCGCAGTCTCTTGAGCGGGAATCCATATTTCTTAAAATAAAAAAGACTCTGGATTCCCGATTGAAACCTCGGGAATGACAATTATATTTATAATATATCCGAATACAAATCCCGCCAATATGGATTACTCTTTTCGATGAGTTTTTTCTTCCAAACCCTATTCCACTTCTTAATCTGTTTTTCCCGTTGCAACGCGCCGTCAACGCCTTCGGTTGATTCGAAATATACGAGATTATGAACGCCGTACCTATCGGTAAAACTTTCCACTAAACCACTCTTATGCTCATAAACTCTTTTTATAAGGTCAGAAGTAACGCCGACATAAAGAGTGCCGTTTCTTTTGCTTGCCATGATATAGACGTAAAACATAACATTAAGTCGCCCTATTCAATGAAAAAACCATCTATCCTGCGGCAACACGCGCAACCTCCGACTTTCACCAAATGCCTACCACTTCCATTTTTTTTTGGCCTTAATTCCCAAACCTGTCATTCCCGAGGCTTTAATCGGGAATCCAGTGACTTTGGTAAAAAAATTTCGTTCTATAATATGCCGCATTGCGAACCAACTATTTTAAGGCATTACGCAATTCGTTAAATTTTTCCTTTTTTAAGCGCTTAAACGTGCTATCTTCATACCGATAACTCAAATGCTTCAAAAAGATAAACCACCTGCCAAGTCTTTTGATTGGTTCTACCCAATTACGTTCCTCACGTTTTAATTCCAAAAAATTACCAATAATTTTCTTTGCTTTAGCCCCTGAGCAAACTACCACCCTCGCACCGGATACTTCCAAAATTTCATCCAAATATCGCCTGCCACATTCCTCCATCACCTGTTCTACATACGCTCCTCCTTTTGACTTGCAGTGCACAACTTCGGTCAAGGCATAATCTTTGCCTGCTTTAACTTTTTCCTTTTCTTTATCCAATAACTCGCATGCACGCTCTTTAACACCTTCCCAATATTTTACCGGTTTACGATTGCCATTCTTGTAAAAATTTCCAGGTAGGTATATACCTTCATCTATGTTGTCAAAACAGTCTGTAAAATGATCTTCAATTTCTTTATCCGTTGAACTGTGTAACGGATAACCCTTTGCCACTTTCGATATCGACGGATTCGAACCAACAAAGAGGATTTTTGCATTTTTTATATCCCCTCTCCACGGCTCCGGCAATTGAAAATCTTTTTTATCGCTTATTATTTTCGTTTTCTCTTGATATTCAACAATATTTTCGCAAGGATTATTTTGCATGCCTTTTCCGCCGACATACTTTTGTACATTCTTGCATCGCGCGATTTTAATCAACAACTCTTTACTCATTGTCAATACTCCACATGCCCCATCGCTACTTCTTTAGTCCATATAATTGACTCAAACACCATACTAACTGCCTAAACCATCAAGTTTTACGGCAGAAACATTCTTGCGGTGCAAACGTATTTCACCGCATCTTGCCTATCCCTCCAAAACCCCCTTCAAAATCCCCATCATCTCGTCAACCTCTTTCTCGGTAACGATAAGCGCCGGGATGAAGCGGAGCACTGTCTCGCCGGTACAGTTTATTATAAGACCCTTTTCAAGGCATTTATTCACTATGTCAATTGCCGGACGATCGAGCTCTACCCCTATCATAAGACCCTTGCCGCGAACTTCCTTTATGAACGGATATTCCTTCTTGAGTTCGAGCAACTTCTTAAAGAGATATTCTCCAACCTTGCGGCAGTTATCCAAAACTCCGTCTTCGAGCGTGGCCTTTATTGCGGCTATGGCCGCGGCAGTAACGAGAAAATTCCCTCCGAAAGTCGAGGCGTGGGTTCCCGGAGAAAAGGCCTCGGCCACCTCGTTGACCGCTAACATCGCCCCTATTGGCGCGCCTCCGGCAAGACCCTTAGCGAGGGTCATTATGTGAGGCTCTACGCCGAAGTTCTCATACGCGAAAAGAGTCCCTGTCCTTCCCATGCCTGTTTGAACCTCGTCGAATATAAGAAGGATTCCCTTTTCATCGCAAAGAGAGCGCAGCCCTTTAAGATAGTGGGCGGACGGCACGTTTACCCCGCCCTCGCCCTGAATCGGCTCTATCATTATGGCGGCGGTTTTTTCGTCAACCGCCTCCCGCGCGGCATCGAGGTCGTTAAAAGGCACGTAAATGAATTTTTCGATAAGAGGCTCGAACCCTGCCTGAATCTTTTTTTGCGCCGTAGCCGCCATCGCGGCCATGGTCCTGCCGTGAAAGGACTTTTCCATTGTTATTATCTTGAACCTCTCCTTGCCTTTACTGCTGAAATACTTCCTCGACAGTTTTATCGCGGCCTCGTTCGCCTCTGCTCCTGAGTTGCAAAAAAACGCCTTATCGGCAAAGGAATTTTCGCAGAGGAGTTTCGCTAATTCCGCCTGTCTTCCTATGTAAAAGAGGTTCGATGTGTGGATAAGAGTTTCGGCCTGTTTTTTAATGGCATCCACGACCTTCGGGTGGCAGTGGCCTAAATTACAAACCGCTAAGCCCGATACAAAATCCAGATACTCTCTTCCGTCCTCGTCCCAAAGCCGCGTCCCCTTGCCCCTCGCGAACGCTACGGGAAAACGCCTGTAAGTGTCGCAAACGTGGTTTTTCGTGAGTTCCATTACGTCTTTGTTTGACAATCCGGCCTCCGTTCGATTCTCTATTCCCCGTCAAAAAACAACGAAAAATTATTATAAACATTCTTCAATAAGAAACAATAAAAATTATTTCGCGATTGCCTTTAAAATCCTGTCTACCCCTTCAAGGTCTTTCTTTATCTCAAAAGACCCGTAAAGCCCCGTATCCGAAACGATTCTTTTCACTTCCTCGGCCTCATCAAAGCCGAGTTCCATAAGAAGAACTCCGAGCGGCTTAAGATACCCTGGCGCGTCCGCTATGATGCGTCTTATTAAAGTCAACCCGTCAGAACCTCCGTCGAGCGCCGTGCGAGGCTCGTGGAGCCTCACCTCAGGCGGCAGTGTCTCCATGTCCGAGGTCTTTATGTAAGGAGGGTTGGACGCTATGAGGTCGAACGAGAATTCAAACCCGCTCGCCTTCAGCGGCGCGAAGAGGTCTCCCTCCAAAAAGGTAATCTCCTTGTCAACGCCGTTCAGGACGGCGTTTTCTTCGGCTATCAAAATGGCTTTCCCTGATGAATCGGTCGCTATAATGCGGCTTCGTGGAATTTCTTTGGCTATGGCTATCGCTATGCAACCGGAACCGGCGCAGAGGTCGAGTATGAGAGGGTTTTTAACGCCTTTAAGGATGCGTAGGGTTTCGTCTATTATCTCTTCGGTTTCCGGTCTCGGTATCAGAACGTCCGGAGTTACCTTTATCAAGTATCCGTAAAACTCCGTCTCTCCGAGTATGTATTGAAGAGGCTCGCGGAGAATCCTTCTTTCGATCCAACCCTCTAAAATCTCTTTCTCGGAATCTTTGAGTTTCTTGTCGCGGATTGTAAAGACAACCGGCGGGCGAACGCCTGAGGCGGAAGCCGCCATGAAGAGCGCTTCAGTAGCGGCGTCCTCAATGCCTGATTCCTTTAAGCGTTCCTCGACCCTCTTAAGGGCGCCTCCGATATCTTCCATCTATATTTACCCTGTTATCACTGTTCCAACTCCGGCGTCCGTAAAAACCTCAAGAAGCACCGAATGCTCGACCCTGCCGTCCACTATATGGGCGGACGAAACGCCGTTTTTAACCGACTCAACGCAGCAAAGAAGCTTCGGAACCATGCCTCCTATCGCCACCTTTTTCTTTATGAGGGCCTTAGCCTCTGCCGTGGTAAGAGAAGGGATAAGTTTCCTGTCCTTACCTAACACCCCGGCCACGTCCGTAAGAAGGATTAGTTTTTCGGCCTTCAAGGCCGACGCTATTGCCCCTGCCACCGTGTCGGCGTTTATGTTATAGCTCTTTCCCTTGTCGTCGTAACCTATCGGGGCTATGACCGGAATGAAGTTACTGTCCTCGAGGGTTTTTATGAGCTTCGGGTTCACGGCCTCGACCTCTCCGGCGAAGCCCATGTCCGAGCCCTTTATCTTCATTGCCTTCGCCTTTATGAGGTTCGCGTCCTTGCCCGAAAGCCCGACGGCCTTGCCGCCGTAGTGGTTTATGAGGCCGACTATTTCGGCGTTTATCTTCCCTCCCAAGACCATCTCCACGACGTCCATGGTCTCCTCGTCCGTCACGCGGATGCCCTTCACGAAGCGCGATTCTTTTCCGAGGCGCGCAAGCAAACGCCCTATCTGAGGCCCGCCGCCGTGCACCACGACCGGATTTATGCCGACATACTTCATAAGCACGATGTCCTGCGCGAAGCCCGCCTTCAAAGAGTCCTCGGTCATGGCGGCGCCGCCGTATTTTATTACGACCGTCTTTCCCGAAAACTCCCTAATATAGGGAAGGGATTCGAAAAGAATTTTTACTTTATCGATGTATTTTTGCATCACAGTATGTACCTCGAAAGGTCTTCGTCTTTGAGTATGTCCAATAACCTGTCGTTCACGTATTTTCTGTCTATCGCTATTTTCTTTCCCGGCATGTCGGGCGCGTCGAATGATATTTCGTCCAAGACCCGCTCCAGTATCGTATGCAGCCTTCTCGCGCCGATGTTTTCCATCTTTTCGTTCGCCTTGGCCGCGAAGTCCGCGAGCGCCTCTATCCCGTCCGGGGTGAACCCGAGATCCGTCCCCTCTGTCTTAAGCAGCGCCATATACTGCTTGATGAGGGCGTTTTGCGGCTCGGTCAAAATCCTCACGAAGTCATCCTTTCCGAGCGGCTCCAGTTCGACCCTTATCGGAAACCTCCCCTGAAACTCGGGTATCAAGTCCGAGGGCTTCGAGATGTGAAACGCGCCCGATGCTATAAAAAGTATGTGGTCTGTCTTCACCATTCCGTATTTGGTATTCACGACCGAACCCTCTACTATTGGAAGAAGGTCCCTCTGGACGCCTTCCCTCGAAACGTCCGGCCCGTGCCCCGAACTTTTCCCGGCTATTTTGTCTATCTCGTCTATGAAGACAATCCCCGACTGCTCTACCCTCTCGACCGCGCCCCTGGAGACCTTGTCCATGTCAACCAATTTTTGCGCCTCTTCCTGCGCTATAATTTCCCTCGCCTCGCTTACCTTGAATTTTCTCCTTTTGGTCTTCTTGGGGAAGAGGTTCGAGAACATGTCCTTCATATTCATGTCCATTTCCTCGACGCCCTGCGAGGTGAATATCTCGACCATCGGCATCCTTTGCTGTTCCGAGCTCTCCACCTCGATTTCCTTGTCTTCGAGTTTGCCTTCCCTGAGAAGAATCCTTAGCTTCTCCCTCGTGGCCTTTGGTGATTCGGCCTCCCGCACAACCTCGCCTTCCTTCGGCGGCGCGTAGGTCTGAATCACCGGAGGGGGAAGGAGATAATCGAGGAGTCTTTCCTCGGCCATCTCTTTAGCCTTGACCATGACGGACTTGGCCTCCTCTTCCTTCACCATCTTAACCGCAAGCTCCATCAAGTCCCTTATGATGCTCTCGACGTCCCTGCCCACGTAGCCGACCTCGGTGAATTTGCTGGCCTCGACCTTTATGAAAGGCGCCTCAGCGAGGCGCGCGAGACGCCTCGATATCTCGGTCTTGCCGACTCCTGTCGGGCCTATCATTATGATGTTTTTAGGCGCGATTTCGTCCCTCAAGTGCGCGGGAACCTGCTGGCGGCGCCACCTGTTCCGAAGCGCGATGGCGAC
>JBAQMW010000249.1:0-1582 GCA_049303155.1 Thermodesulfobacteriota bacterium
GCCCTCTCGTCCCTGTCGTCGTAAAGCACGCTCAGCCCCTTTGAGGAAAGTTCGGAGTAAAGGGCTTCGGAAGCCTTCTTCGTCTCCTCGTCGTTCACGTTCACCGCGACGATAATGCAATCGAACGGCGCAAGAGGAGGCGGCCAGATTATCCCCGCTTCGTCGTGGTTTTGCTCGATAGAGGCCGCCGCGGTCCTTCCTATGCCTATGCCGTAACAGCCCATTATAATCGGTTTTTCGGCCCCCTTCTCGTCAAGAAAAAAAGCCTTCATCGCCTCGCTGTATTTTGTGCCGAGCTTAAAGACGTGCCCTACCTCGATGCCTCTTTTTATCTCGAACGCGCCCTTGCACCTCGGACACCCGTCTCCGGCCCTTACCATTCTTAAATCAGCGTAAATCGCCTTAAAATCTCTTTTCGTTGAGACGTTCATTATATGCGCGTCCGCTTCGTTCGCGCCCGTTACGCCGGAGGCGATATTCCTTACCCCGTAATCCGCGTATATGGGTATCTTTAATCCGACAGGCCCGGCAAACCCGCTCGGCGCGTTTGTCGCATCCCTGACTGTTTTTTCGTCGGCAAGAGCAAGGGTCTTGACTCCGCTTATCCTCATAAGTTTTGCTTCGTTAATCTCGGCGTCGCCTCTTACAAGAGCCGCGAGTGCGCCCTTTTCGGTCGAATAGATAAGGGTCTTTATGAGAACGGTTGGATGTATCTTTAAAAACCCGCTCACCTCTTCCACGCTCTTCCTGCCCGGAGTGCTCACGCGCTCCATGGGCTTTTCGATTGATGCCGCGCTTTCCTGCTCTTCCCTTGTCTCTTCTCTTATTTGGGCCTTTTCGGTATTCGCGGCGTAGGAGCAGGAAACGCAGCTCGCTATCGCGTCCTCGCCTGTTTCCGCGAGGACCATGAACTCGTGGGAAAAGCTCCCGCCTATCTGGCCTGTCTCCGCCTCGACCGCGCGGAATTCCAAACCGCACCTCTCGAATATCCGGGTATAGGTATCATACATGTTTTTATATTCGCGCTCCGCGCACTCCTCGGTCGCGTGAAAGGAGTAGGCGTCTTTCATTATAAACTCCCTTCCCCTCATGAGGCCGAAACGGGGACGTATCTCGTCGCGGAATTTGGTCTGTATCTGGTAGAGATTCACCGGAAGTTGGCGGTAGGAGCGGACGTCGCCTCTCACTATGTCGGTTACGGCCTCTTCATGGGTCGGCCCCAGACAAAACTCCCTATCGTGGCGGTCTTTTACGCGAAGAAGTTCCTTGCCGTAAAAATCCCACCTGCCGCTCTCTTTCCAAAGTTCGGCCGGCAAAACGAACGGCATCATCACTTCCTCGGCCCCGGCACGGTTCATCTCCTCCCTCACTATGGCCTCGACCTTTCTTATCGAGCGAAGCCCTAAGGGAAGGAGGTTATATATTCCGGCGGCGACTTTTTTTATCATGCCGGAGCGGAGCATGAGTTTATGGCTCGCCACCTCGGCGTCCGAGGGAGTCTCCTTAAGAGTATGCAAAAACATCCTTGAAAAGCGCATAGCAATATAACCCCTTAATCCCCTCTAACCCCCCTTTGTAAAAG
>JBAQMW010000250.1:0-2691 GCA_049303155.1 Thermodesulfobacteriota bacterium
GTCGAGAGCAACGCCGGGGCGCCCGCGGGGTACCCATGCGAAGCATGGGTCGGCGTGGGTCGCGCGAAGTTATGACGCTTCGTATGGTATCTACCGCTTCTTGTCAAGCACGAGGTCAAACACCTTCTCCCTCTTGAGCCCGTCTTTCAAAACCGAAAGGGTGCCTTCTTTCGAGAGATGCTCTCTTACCGCTTCGGCTGTTTCGTTCCGCAGTCCCGCTATCTCCTCTATGGCGCCGCTGACATCTTCGTCGGTTATTGTTATATTTTCCTTCTCGCCTATGGCGTCCAAGATAAGGTCTCCCCTGGCCTCTATGTCGGCCATGGCCTCGTACTTGAGTTTCGTCTCATCGGCCGTAATGTCCCTGTCGAGCGGGTTTATCACGCCCATGCGCACGTTCTCCATCATTGAATTGACTATGCGGGAGAAATACTTGTTGCGAAACGACTCCGGCACTTCGAACGAGTATCTCGGCAGAATCTTCTCCATGTAGGCCTTCTTCCGTCTCTCCTTTTCGGCCTTTTCCTTATGCTTTTTTATCTCCTCCCTCAAACGGTCCTTGAATCCCGAAACGGTCTCTATCCCGAAGTTCAGGGCAAAGGCGTCGTTGAGTTCCGGCAGCTTCTTCGCCTTAACGGCCTTTACTGTCACGTGAAAGATGACGTTCTTTCCGCTGACGCTCTTTTCATGATACCCGGGAGGAAATGTTTTTTTGAACTCAAAACTCTCTCCGGCGCCCTTTCCGGCTATGCTCTCCTCGAACTCCGGAAATACCGCGCCCTTCTCGATGACGAAGGCGTAGTTCTTCGCGTCCCATTTATCCAGCTTCACGCCGTCCACGGTACAGTGAAAATCCACCGTAACCATGTCCTTGGTATCGCACTTCTTTTCGCTTACCTCGTATTCGCCGTGCCTTTCCCTCAACATGTCTATCTGTGAATTTAGTTCCTCTTCGGTCGGCTCGGTCGGGTTCTTCGGTATATCCAGGTCCATGTACCCGATAAGCTCGAAATTCGGCTTTACGTCCAGTGTCGCGGCGTAGTAAAAGGCCTGGTTTTCCTTAATCTTGCCGGGTTCGAGAGCCGGGTATGAAATAGGCTTGAGGCCTTTTTCGACAAGGGCCTCCATATAGGTGTTCTCTATGAGGTTAGAGGCGACGCTCTCCTCTATCTTCTTGCCGAACTTCTGCTTTACGACGGCCTCCGGAACCTTGCCCTTGCGGAATCCCTCGACCTCGGCGTCCTGTTGCGCCTCTTTATAAGCGGCCTTCAAAGCGGCCGCGACGTCTTCCGCGGAGATCTCCACGCTTACTCTTTTTCTTGACTCGCTTAAATCTTCTACGTTTACCTTAGTCTTCATTTTTTCCAATCACCTTTCTTTATTATGATACAAGGAATAGGGCTTAAGGATAGTGATTAAAAATGGTTTTTCCCTTTTTACCCTATCTTATTCCCTTTACACTGTCTTTCTGGTGCGAGAGGGGGGACTCGAACCCCCATGGTTGCCCACCAGATCCTAAGTCTGGCGCGTCTGCCAGTTCCGCCACCCTCGCGGAAAAACAACGAGAATAGAATTTTTAATAAGGCATTATATACCTAATTCAAACCCTCGCGCAACACTAAAAGCAAACGCGGCCATACCGCTCTTTAAGCGGAAAAGTCGCGTAAAAACCATGAAACATGCTGGATTCCCGCTCAAAATACTGCGGGAATGACAAAGGGGATGTGGTATTATCTTATGATGAGGGTGTCTTTTGCGGGGTCGAAGCCTACGAGGACTATCTCATCCCGGCCTATGGAGACTTCGGCGTCGATACTATAAAACCACGAGAGTTTGCCGTCGTCGCTCATTAAAATCACTATGCCGTGCGTCCCTGCCTTTATCGGCAAGGTCTCGTGCACGTATGAGGCGAGGTCTTTTCTCAAGCCCTTGGGTTTAAAGTCCTTATCAAGGACCTTTTCTCCGTCAACCAAGACGATGACGCTAACCGGATGTCTTTCGCTCGGACACGCCGAGAGTTTCGACATATCAACAGCCGCGCCCTTGCCCTCTCTTACGCTTTCCCTGTAGGCCGCGCCGAGTTTTCTCGTAAGTTCTTTTTCATCGCACTCTACTACCCTCTTACCGCTCTTTTTAAAGGCTATCTTGACGGCGCCGTCGCCCGATGGGTTAAAAGAACGAGTCAAATCGGACAGCAATATAACAGGGAAAAACATTGCTAAAAGAGTTATGACGATATTAAGGCGCGTTTTACCCATCTTTCACTCCCTTGGCAAGGCCGCGGGCGAATTTATCGAGTCCGTCGAAAAACCCTCTTGTCTCGCCGGCCGAAAGCCAAAGGGCGCTTATTCTCGCTCTATTTATGCCGCGCCTCACAACAGGGGGCCGCGTCATAAGAAGCCTTTTGTTAAACCACGAGTTGCCGGTCCTGAAGCTGCAATCCCCCTGCTTGCACCCGACCGCCAGCACCCCCGCGCCTGATTCGATCGCAATGTCAATCATGGAGGGCTGGAGCATGCCGATGCAAGGCAATTCCACCACCCTTGCAAATGCATATCCTTTTAAAGAGCCGTCTTCGTTTATCTCATCTTTTATGTCAACGCTTTTTTTACATAAAAAAACCAAAATCCCGGTATCGTTGGCAAGTTCGAGAGAAAAGGTCTTAATCTTGGCCTTTAGCGCGTCCTCGGC
>JBAQMW010000251.1:0-3693 GCA_049303155.1 Thermodesulfobacteriota bacterium
GGTCATAATGGTGCTCGTATCATGGGTTGTCTTTAACCTTACGGCGCGGTTTTACTGGCCGCTTGTGGGGATGGGGTATTGACATGAAAAACGTGTTGCTTGTCATATCGAAAAAAGGCGTATCCGAAAAGGCCTTGAGCCGCGCCGTCCTCGTTGCCAAGAAGAATAAATCCACGCTCTACGCTTTTTGCAGGCTTGGCGCGGGCGTGGCGGATGACGTGTCGGAGAAGTTTACGGACATAGGTTTCATAGGCGATAAGCCATCGGAATTGGTTTCTGAGGCGATAATGAAGGAATACCGCCAGAGAGGTTACGAGGAACTCGGCAAGGTGCAGATAAAGTGCATGGAACACGGAGTCAACTTCGAGCCTCTTATGGAGCAGGAAGGGGATTTTGTGGAAAGCATTTTGTCTTTGGTGGAAGGACATTCCATCGCCCTTGTGGTCATAACCGGAGAAAAGAGGTCGTCTCTCAGGCGCTATTTATCAAAATCTCCGGAAGACGAATTGAAAGAAAAGGCCGGGTGCGAGGTCGAGGTTTTTATCGAAGAGGATTGAAGAGGAACACGTGTTCCTGATTAATCCCGCTTTTTGTCATTCCCGTCAGGCACCCATGTAAAGCATGGGTCGGGGAATCCAGATTTTTTAAGTTTGTCATTCCCGAGGTATTAATCGGGAATCCAGAGTTTTCTATTTTAAAGGCAAGGACTGGATTCCCGCTCAAAAGCTTGTCCCCGCAATCTTAAGCGGGGAACCAGATAAAAAAAGAGAAAGACTGCGGGAATGACAAGCGAGGCGTTAGAAAGTAAAAAAAAAGACAAGGAGACTGTAGAAGTCATGGCAGAGAGTAAAAGCACGAACATCAAGTGGCACCACGGCAAGATTACAAGGGAAGACAGGGAAAAGCTCATGAAGCAGAAGGGGCTTACAATATGGCTTACCGGCCTCTCCGGCTCCGGTAAATCCACGATAGCGGTGGAACTCGAGCACGCGCTCCTCGAAAACGGGCATCAGGCCTATATCCTGGACGGCGACAACATACGCCACGGGCTGAATAAGAACCTCGGGTTTTCCCCGGAAGACCGCTCCGAAAACATAAGGAGAATCGGCGAGGTGGCGAAGCTCTTTACCGATTCGAACATAATCACCATAACCGCCTTCATATCACCTTACCGCGCGGACAGAGATAACGCGAGAAAACTCCAGAAGAGCGGCGAATTCATCGAGGTCTACGTGAAGTGCCCGCTCGAGGTCTGCGAAGAGCGCGACACCAAAGGCCTCTACAAGAAGGCTCGCGCCGGAGAGGTCAAGGAGTTTACCGGCATCTCCGCCCCGTACGATGAACCCGAGAACGCCGAGATGATTATAGATACCTCCGAGATGAACCTCGAACAGTCGGTAAGGGCGATACTCAAATATCTCGAAGAAAAGGGTTACATAAAGTTTTGAAGCATATGAAGTTGTCAGGGATTTTTATGTAACTCAAGGCTTTAGCCTTGATATATCAACCCTAAAGGGTTGAGTTACGAAACAACAAAAAGGCCGTTCACCCTTTGATTCTTCGATAAACTTAAGACTCAGAGCGGAGCGAGGCAACCCATGAAGTTAAAAGACATAACTGAGAAGAAAATAGCCGAGCTTAACGCAATGGATGCCGAAGCGCTCATCAAGTGGGCGTTCACGAACTTCGGAGAAAGGGCCGCCATAGGCACGAGTTTTCAGTTGAGCGGCTCGGTCATAGTTGACATGGCGGCGAGGCATTTCGATAAGTTCAGGGTCTTTACCGTGGACACCCTTCGTCTTCATCCGGAAATATACGACGCGATAGGCGCGGCCGAAAAAAAACACGGGATAAGGATAGAAAGATTTTATCCGGACGAAGGGCTTCTTAAGGACATGACGGAACGGTTCGGGGAGTATTTGTTTTTTATTGACAAGGCCAAGCAGGAGTATTGCTGCAACGTGAGAAAGGTCGAGCCCAACAGGCGCGCCCTCGCGACCTTGGACGTCTGGATAACGGGGCTCAGGCGCGACCAGTCGGGTTACAGGAAGGACGTGGAAAAAGCCTCGTTCGTCGAAGAGGGGGGACGAAGGATTTTAAAACTCTGCCCGCTCGCGGACTGGGATTTGGACAGGGTGTGGAAATACATAAAGGAAAAGAACGTCCCTTATAACCGTCTTTTCGACAAGGGATACGACTCGATAGGCTGCATAATCTGCTCGACCCCGCTCGTAAAAGGAGAATCTCCGAGGTCCGGCAGGTGGAGATGGTTCAACAAGGAGTTTTCGGACGACAAAAAAGAGTGTGGCATACACATTCCTAACCCAAAAGGAGGCAGTAAAAAATGACGATTTCAATCGAGCCGCACGGCGGAAAACTGATATCGAGGATATTGGAAGGCAAGGACAGGGAGGAGGCGGAAAAGAAGGCCGCTACGCTTAAGAAACTCCCTCTTAACGACAGGGAGATATCCGACCTTGAGATGATAGCCATAGGAGCCTTGAGCCCTCTCGAGGGTTTCATGAAGAAGGACGATTATCACTCGGTCATGGACACCATGACCCTTAAAAACGGCCTTCCGTGGACCATTCCTATAACCCTTTCCACCACAAAGGACGAGGCAAAGGCGCTTAAGCAAGGGCAGGAAGTTTCTCTTACGGACCAGAGCGGCAACGGCCTCGCGCTTCTCAATGTAGAGGAGATATTTCCGCACGATAAGGAAAAGGAGGCTGTGCAGGTCTACGGCACAAAGGACGAGGCGCATCCCGGAGTGAAGAAGGTTTACGAGATGGGTGAGATGCTCATAGGCGGGAAGATTTCGGTTTTCAAACGCCCCGAGCATAAGGATTTCACCCAATACAGGCTCGACCCCAAGGAGACGAGGGCGCTTTTTAAGGAAAAGGGATGGAAGAGGGTAGTCGGTTTTCAGACCCGTAATCCCATACACCGCGCCCATGAATATCTTCAGAAGTGCGCGCTCGAGGGCGTGGACGGATTGATGATACATCCCCTTGTAGGCGAGACAAAGGGCGACGACATATCCGCCGCCATAAGGATGCGCTGCTACGAGGCTCTTATGGAGAATTATTATCCCAAGGACAGGGTGGTTCTCGCGGTTTTTCCCGCGGCAATGAGATACGCCGGGCCAAAGGAGGCCATATTCCACGCCATAGCGAGGAAGAACTACGGCTGCACGCACTTCATAGTCGGAAGGGACCACGCGGGGGTGGGCAACTACTACGGCACATTCGACGCCCATTACATATTCGACGAGTTTGACCCTGACGCCATAGGCATAATCCCGCTTTTCTTCGACTATACTTTTTATTGCAAGAAGTGCGAGGGCATGGCCTCGTTCAAGACGTGCCCGCACGATTCGTCGCATCACGTAACCCTTTCCGGCACAAAGGTGAGGGATATGCTAAGGAGCGGACAGTGCCCGCCACCTGAGTTTTCGAGGCCGGAAGTGGCGAAGATTCTTATCGAGGCGATGAAGGAGAAGTAAGTTTTTGTCATTCCCGCCATTTGTCATTTATAAAAAGAACTGGTTCCCCGTTTTCACGGGGACAAGCTCGGGGTACCCATGCAAAGCATGGGTCGCGGGAATCCAGTTCTCTTTCAGTTCCGCTACTGCCCTTGCTTAGGGATTAAGAAACCGATAACTGATAATGGAAAGGCCGGCCCCTTCGGGGC
>JBAQMW010000252.1:0-4062 GCA_049303155.1 Thermodesulfobacteriota bacterium
GCATGGAGTCGCTCTACGGCAGCATACTGGTCGGCAGGCCGCGGTCATGAAGATATGCATCGTCTCTTCTTGCGGCGGCCATTTGACCGAGGTGCGTCGCCTCCTGCCGGCCTACAGTCAATATGCGCATTTCTACGTGCTGAACGATCAGGCATTGTTGCCGCCCGATATGCAGGGCCGCACCCGCTTCATCACCCATTCCGAGCGTGATTGGAGATTCCTCCTTAACCTCTGGGAGGCTTGGTGTATTCTGCGCATCGAGAAACCGGACGTGATACTGAGCACTGGCGCCGGCCCGGCGGTGCCGTTTGCGCTCATCGGCCGATTGTTCTTCCGCACGAAAGTGATTTTCGTCGAAACTATTACTCGAATCGAGTCGCCCTCGCTCACTGGGCGCCTGATGTATCTTCTGGCACACAAGTTGTATTACCAGTGGCCACCACTTGCCAAGGCGTTTCCGCGAGGGACCTACGGAGGACCGTTGCTGTGAGCACTTTTGTCTCTGTTGGAAACGCAAAGCAACCTTTCCGGCGCCTGCTCGACGCCATCGCGCATCTGGCACCGAGCCTGCCACAACCGGTTATTGTCCAGCATGGCCACACGCCGTTTGCATCTACGGCCTGCCAGATTACAGCCTTCATGGGGATGGAGGAATTCGCACACCACGTCAAAACCGCCGAGCTCCTCATTCTGCATGCCGGTGCGGGTTCAGTGATCCACGCCATTGAGGCCGACAAGTGCCCCGTCGTCATGCCACGACGTGCCAATCTCGGCGAACATGTCAACGACCACCAGATCGAATTTGCTCGCACCCTTGCCGAGGCAGGCAAAGTCGTTGTCGCTGACGGCCCCGAACATCTTGGAGGGGCGATTACGGCTGTTCTCGGGCAGGGGAAACAACCGGGCGCTACGATGACAGCTGACCGCAGCGAGCTTCGTATGGTGAACTTGGTGAGCGAGACGCTCGCTGATTACGCCTGCCACCTTTGACGCTGGAAGCGTTTTTGTTAAAATTTTCCCTCAGGAGGAATATTGAGCAAGTGCGCTAAGACTTATTATCGACGTGATATTGATGGACTCAGAGCCATTGCGGTTCTTGGGGTTGTGTTGTTTCACGCGTATCCAGAATTGATGCCGGGCGGTTTTATCGGCGTAGATGTGTTTTTCGTGATCTCTGGTTTCTTGATTACCAAGCAAATCCTCCAACGTAGCTCGGAGAAATACTTTTATCTCCGTTTTCTTCTTAGAAGGCTAGGAAGAACTGTACCAGCGCTTTTTTTGATGGTATGTGGTGTGGTGCTGCTAGGGTATTTTCTCCTACTTCCGGCAGAACTTTTTCATCTCAGTCGGCACATCGTTGTAAGTTCCTTTTTTTCTACAAATTTTCTTTTGTGGAGAGAGGATGGTTATTTTGACGTTTCATCTATCGAGAAACCATTACTACACCTATGGTCGCTCTCAATAGAAGAACAATTTTATTTTATATGGCCAATATTTCTTATTACGATTCTTATTTATTTCAAAAAACCACTCTGGCCAGTTTTTGTGTTGACCATACTGTCACTTGCGTTGTGCGTCTATATAACGCCGCTGTACCATGCTGCTGCTTTTTACTTAGCTCCTTTCCGATTTTGGGAATTAATGATGGGGGGGCTTATCGCGATAATGAACGTAGAGTCATATATTGCCAGCAAGCCGAAATTATCCGCAGTACTCAGTTTTACTGGAATAACTTTATTAGTTGTTTCCATGGTATTTATGTCTCCACAAATGAACTTTCCCGGCTCACTAGCCTTATTTCCAGTAGCCGGCGCTGTATTCTTAATTTCTGCCACTGATTTAGGGCCAATTAATAGAATTTTCCTTAGCCTGCCTTTGCTCGTTGGAATCGGACTGATCTCTTATTCTCTTTACCTATGGCACTGGCCGCTACTTTCGCTGGTTAGAATAGTGCAGCTCAACAACCCGCCTAGCGCCATAATTTTGGCAGCTGTAATAGTCTCATTTTTATTGGCAGTGTTAAGTTGGAAATTTGTTGAGACACCTTTTAGAAATTGGTCGAAACTTGTACTTAAAAAGTAGCTCAATGAAAGTTCGACTTCTGCTTGCTGGTTACTTTTCTGCCTTGTTATTTCTTGCGCTTACTGGACTTGTTATTTACTTTAAAGGTGGCCTAGAAAGTAGATTTGATGAGGAAATTTATTCTTTACTCAAGTCGGATGTGCTTTTATCGCCATGGAGTAGGTGCATTAGAGAAACTACCGACAATTACGCTGGTAAGTCGACATGCATTATTAATCCTGGTGGCAATAAAACAATTCTCGTACTTGGTGACTCGCATGCAGACTCCTATTTTCCAGGAATTGTGGATAAGTTTGGATATCAGTATCGTATAGAACACGATGCGGTCGCGAGTTGCGGACCATTTCTTGGAATGAAATGGGTTGGCCCAGATGGCGAGATGGACTGCGATGCTGTGAACCGACAACGGCTATCACGAATAGCGAAAATGCCACCCGCAGTAATTCTAATTGCAGCGAGATTCTCTTCCTATGTAGAAACGGAGCCCTATTTCGGCACAGAAAAAAGAGGTGGGGGGCGTTGGGTCTCAAAAAAGACGGGCAGCCGCGAGAAAAACGAAAACATCCAAGTTGAGTCTATTTCTGGCTTCATAAAGTCTCTTGGCGATAAGCCGAAGATAGTTATTTTAGGTCAAGTACCAGTTCAGTATTATGATCCTGTTAAATGCCATATCAGAACCAAAATAGCCAATCTCCCGGGAGGAATTAAGTGCGACGTCCTGCTTAGTGAGGTGCAAAAGCATATGCGAGCGACAGAAAGACTTATGGCCAAATTGCAATCTAGATTTCCAGGAATTTGCATTGTTGACCCTAAGCAAGCATTGTGTACTGAAGATCGTTGTAGGTCGCGAATTCCAGAAGGTCTTATATATCGAGACCATAGCCATTTGAGTTTTTTCGGATCCAAGTACCTTGTACGTCGTCTTAATTTTGATCTATGCGAGTTTTCGATATAGGAGATGCCCCACTCCTTTGAACAGCCAGTCACGGTTCGATAAGTGGAATCCCTGTCGGTTAAGTTAAGCGGTCTTTAGCGCATGCCGCGTATTGAAGCAGAACGCACTCGGTTGTTCCGGTCAAGATTCGAGTACAGCCAGCAACGGCCGTCACCCTTATCGTCCATGCTGACGCGGATGTGATAAATAGAGTTTCTTTCGCCCTGTTAAAATAAAGCTAGACGATCGATGATCATACTGGGCATTAACGCCTATCACGGCGATGCTTCTGCCTGTCTGCTGAAGGACGGCAGGCTGATTGCCGCAGCCGAGGAGGAGCGCTTCCGCCGGATCAAGCACTGGGCTGGTTTTCCGTCTGAGGCGATTCGTTATTGCCTCGATGAGGCCGGCGCGACACTCGCGGATGTCGGCCATGTTGCCCTCAACAGTGACCCGCGGGCGAATCTCTGGCGCAAGGCCTGGTTTGCGCTCAGGCACCGGCCGGACCCGCGCCTGATATTAAATCGTCTAGCCAACCGGCGTCGCCGGTTGTCAGTAGACGAAACGCTGCGTGGCGCGTTTCCAGATTCAACTTTTTCCGGAAAGGTGCATTTTATCGAGCACCATCTGGCGCACCTCGCGTCGGCCTTTCTGGTTTCGCCGTTCGAGGAAGCGGTGACCGTTTCGGTGGATGGTTTCGGTGATTTCGCCAGCGCCGCCTGGGGCGTGGGACGCGGCAGTGCCATCGAAACCGACGGGCGGGTGTATTTTCCGCACTCGCTGGGTATTTTTTATCAGGCCATGACCCAGTATCTCGGTTTTCCGCATTACGGTGACGAATACAAGGTGATGGGGCTCGCGCCCTACGGTGAGCCGCGGTTGCTTGCGCGTATGCGTGAGATCGTGCAATTGCAGGACGATGGCGGTTTTCGGCTTAACCTTACCTATTTTCGTCATGTCCGCGAGAAGGTGGAGTACACCTGGGACAACGGCGTGCCGACGGTTGGCAGGCTATACACGGACGCACTGGAAGGGCTGCTTGGGCC
>JBAQMW010000253.1:0-1663 GCA_049303155.1 Thermodesulfobacteriota bacterium
GGAAAGGGAAGAGGGTAAAGAAAAAATTGGTTTCAACCCTTCCCCTTCTTCACTATTTTCCTAATCAAACCCTAAAAAAGCCGCGTTGTCAAGTAAGGCTTAGAATGCAGGGAATAGGGTTTAAGGAAAAGGGGTTAAGAATAAAGATATTTATTTTTCTTTCTTCCCTTTTCCCTGTTATTTCAGAGACATGCCGGAGAAGTTATTTCTTTTTCAATCAGAATTTTTTTGAGTTTCGAGAGCGCCTTTACCTCTATCTGCCTTACCCTCTCGCGCGTAACGCCGAACTTAACGCCTATGTTCTCAAGGGTCTCCGGCTCGCACTCAAGGCCGTAGCGAAGCCCTATGATGCTTTTCTCCTTCTCGTCCAGCGTGTCGAGGAGTTTCCTCAGCTCGATGCTCCTCAACTCCTCCCCGATAATCTCCGCAGGGGAAGAAGACCTTTCGTCAACGAGCTTGTCCAAAAGGGTCTCGTCGCTCTCCGGGCTTATGGCGGAATCTATGGAAATGGACTTCCTGACCACAGTGGAGAGTTTCTTCACGTACCTGCCGCTTACCCCCATCTTATCGCCGACCTCGCCGGCGGACGGGTCTCTCTTGAGACGTCTTTTGAGTTCCGTCTCAGTGCGCTTCATCTTGGATATGTCGTTCGCGACGTGTATGGGAATCCTCACCGTCTCGGCCTGATTCAAAACCGCTCTCTCGACGGCCTGTCTTATCCAGTACGTCGCGTAAGTCGAAAACTTGCACCCGAGCCTTCCGTCAAAGTGCTCGACCGCCTTTATGAGCCCGATGTTGCCTTCGGCGATGAGGTCCTGAAGCTGAAGTCCCCTATTCATGCACCGCTTGGCGATGCTCACGACAAGCCGGAGATTCGCCTCTATCATCTTTTCCCGGGCAGCCTTGTCGCCGCGTTTTACCTTCTTCGAAAGTTCCTTTTCCTCGCTTGCGGTAAGAAGCGGGCACTTCCTTATGTGAGAAAAATACGCCCTGACTGAATCGTTAAATCCAAAACTCCCGGCGTCCTGTTTCTTCTCGCTGTCTTCCCGGGTTAATTCTTCCCTTATAAGATACGCGCTCATAGTAACCTCCGGTATATAAAATTATCTTCAAAAACGCCCAGCACCACTTTCGTAAAACGGTATGTGATTACCGCAAATCAGATATTTTTACGCGAGCAATTTACTGTAAATGAGCTCTGGGTTACGAAAGTGGTGCTGGGCATGCCCTCAGTTTGACGCGGCCGCGTACTCCTCAAGACCCTTCTGATTCGGCTTCATGCCCTTCGCGCCCTTTTTCCAATTGGCGGGGCAGACCTCTCCGTGCTTTTCGTTGAACTGAACGGCGTCTATCACGCGGAGCATCTCGTCCACGTTCCTTCCGAGCGGAAGATCGTTTATCGTGATGTGCCTCAACTTCAAATCCTTGTCCAAGATGAAAAGGCCTCTCAAGGCTATGCCCGGCTTTTCCAGCAATACGCCGTATTTGGAGCAGATGCTCTTGTCGAGGTCCGCCACAAGCGGGAACTCCACCTTTCCGACTCCCCCCTTATTGCGGGGAGTGCTTCTCCACGCGGTGTGCGTGAACTGGCTATCCACGGAGACGCCTATGACCTCGGCGTTTCTTTCCTTGAATTCCGCCACCCTGTCGCTTAAGGCGATTA
>JBAQMW010000254.1:0-1992 GCA_049303155.1 Thermodesulfobacteriota bacterium
GGGTCGCGCGAAGTTATGACGCTCTGCTATTCTATGTTTTGAACCTGCTCCCTTATCTTTTCTAATTCTCCCTTGAGTTCCACGACAATCATGGTCAAGGGAGCGTCCGATATCTTCGAGCCTATGGTGTTTACCTCCCGAAGGAGTTCCTGACACAGAAAATCAAGCCGCCTTCCGATAGGCTCGGAAAGAGAGAGATACCTTTCCGCCTCTTCCATGTGGCTTCTTAGCCTTACAATTTCCTCGTTCACGTTCGTGCGTTCCGCGAGGATTCCGGCTTCCATGAGAAGCCTCTGCTCGTCCATAACCTTGCCCGCAAGAAGCTCCTTCAGGCTATTCTTGAGCCTTTCCCTGAAACGGTCGACAATCTCCGGAGCCCTCTTCTCTATTTCCGATACGCGGGATTCCATGGAGACGAGCCTTTTTTCGATATCAGCCCTGAGGGTCTCGCCTTCCTTCTTTCGCATTGCGGCGAGTTCCGAGAGCGCCTTTTCCACTGCCTTAAGAAGAAGCGGCGCGTCATTCGCCGAGCCGCCGGCGCACGACGATTTGGAAAAGATATCCCTCAGTCCGAGTATCATCCCGACTTCCACGTGCCCGGACACGCCGAACTTCTCCTTTATCTCGTTTTCCGCGTCGATGTAGGCCTTCACAAGTTCGTGATTCAAGGCGAAACATTCGGAAGAAGCGGCTCCGGATCCGACGGAAACGGTGAAAACTCCGCGCGAAAACCTTTTCTTTATCAAATCCCGAAGCCCCATATCCAGTTTCGAGAACCTATCGGGAAGGCGCGTATTGATTTCAAGATAGCGGCCGTTCAGAGACTTGACTTCGATGGAAAAACTCTCTCCCCGACCCATGCTTTGCATGGGTGCCCCGGCTTCAGGCGAAAGACCAAAGACCGCGCTTCCGTATCCTGTCATGCCGCTACACATGTTAAACGCCCCTCCCGATGTTTTTGGCGTAAATACGCCTTATCTCCTTAAGTATCTCAAGCATCGGAACGTCCTTATAATCCGGGTAAGTCCACTCGAGAGGCCTGAAATCCTTGGCCTTGTATGCGAGCGTTATCTCGGCGTAGACGCCCTTATCCAAGTATATCCTATGCGCGAAGTTTTTGCACGAGACAAGAACTAATTTTTCGAGCGTAAGATACCCTGGGTCTATGTTCACCCGCCTCTTTCCGTCGAACGTGAGAAAACAATCCTCGATTCCGTTCGTAAAGGTCTTTATGCCCGATATCTCGCCCGGAGGCACGAGTTTTTCAAAAGCAACGAAAGTCCTCTTAAGTCCCTTTCCCATCTCAGGCTCGTAGTAATCGGTATAATTAAAATCAAGAACCTTGCTCCTGAAGTCAATTTCGCCGAACCTCTTTTTGAGGGCGCCTATGGCCTTTTCCGCTGAGTCGGTTTCCGAAGAAAGGACGCTCGCCACTAACTTTACCGATTCGATTTCAATTGGTCTCACCGTAAACTCCCTACTTGAGAAGTCTCGCGGCCGCCTCGATAAGTTCCGAAGGTGTAACGACCGCGGTGCCGATTTTTCCGACAACAATCCCCGCCGCGAGGTTGGACATCGCCGCAGCCTCTTTAAAATCCGCCCCTGCGGCGACACTCAAAGCGAAGGTTCCGACCACGGTGTCTCCGGCGCCGGAGACGTCAAAAACCTCCCTCGCCACAGTCGGGATATGGGTCTCCGAGCCTTTCTCGAAGAGACTCATCCCGTGCTCCCCTTTGGTGACTAAAATCGCCTCGCATCCGAGCTTCGAGAGAAGAATCCTCCCGGCCTTACGCAAGCTCGCGTCGTCTTTGATTTCAACCCCTGATGCGCGACTCGCCTCGATATTATTCGGGGTTATCGCGGTAAAGCCCCTGTAATAAGAAAAATGCTCGACCTTTGGGTCGACTATAACCGGCTTGCCTTTCGCGAGGCGCCTTACCTCGTTAGAGAATTCTTCCGTAACGACGCCCTTAGCGTAATCCGATACGACTA
>JBAQMW010000255.1:0-7093 GCA_049303155.1 Thermodesulfobacteriota bacterium
CATTATGGGTGCAGAGCCTGTCCCCGCCCGCCTACAGGCGAGGTCTCGCCCGCCACAGGCGAGGCGGACAATCTTAAGCAAGGAGGTCACCCTTGCAAAAATGAGGGTTTTGTTAAGGTATGGGTTATTTTAAGGCTGTTTTTAGAGCCTTTAACGCTTTTCCGGGCCTTATATTTTTTTTGAGGCCTTCCGGGGTTTTCACTATCTTGCCGTCAATAAGCACGTAGTCAATGCCAATTGAGAAGCTCGCCGGCTTCTCGACCGTGGAGGTGTCTTTAATCTTCGCAGGGTCGAATACGACTATGTCCGCATCCATGCCCTCGCGAAGCCTGCCTTTCTTTTTAAAAAGAGGCGCTCTTTTTTCAAGCCTCTCCGCCGGAAGAAGGGTCATCTTCTTAATTGCCTCCATAAGGCTTAACACTCCGCGCTCTCTTACGTAAACACCGAGGGTCCTCGAAAACGCGCCGGTCGCGCGGGGATGGTTATTCCCGGTAGTCAAAATCGCGTCGCTCCCTATCATGACGAACGAAGAACGAAGCGCGTCGATAACGTCCTCTTCGGGTATGGCGTAGGCCACGGCGAGTTTTCCTAACTTGCGGTATTTTTTAAAACTCTCCTCTGTCAACCTCTCGCCTGTTCCCGCTATCTGCAAATCCTCGTATGTTATCCGAAATCTCTTCTGCCATCCGTCGTCGAAACGGGCGGAATTAAGATACGTGCCCCAGAAATCATAAGGATAAACGCAGGCAGTTATATCCACCACGCGGCCTCTCGCGGCCTCTATCATCTTTAAGGACTCTTTCATGGAGAACGTGCCGCCGGTCGAGGTTATGTGGTCAACGTGGACGGACGCGCCTGTCTTTTCGGCAAGGGATATGACCTCGTTTAAGGCGTCAATGTTGGTTCCGGGCGGCTCCATGTCTGAGTAACGGACGTGGAAAAACACCGGCGCCTCGAAACGCTTGGCAATGCGCATCATCGCCTCGACCTCGGCCGAGCTTATGCCCGGCGCGTACTCGAGGCTTATGCCTATGCCCAAGGCGCCTTCATTCAAGGCCTGAGCCGCCATTGCGGAAAGTTTTTCGATCTCGCGTTCCGTAGCAGCCCTCCTCATCCATATTCCGAGGGAGTTTCTCGCCTCCAAATAAAAAAACGCCGCTCCGAAGTTAATGGGCGGCCTTATCGCCGAAATCCTCTTGTACCACTGCCTTGGATAAGCCGTGCCGCCGTGCATGGCGAGGTTCGTGGTTACGCCGTCGGCGACCTTGTACCACGCGCCGCGCTCGTTCGGGTCGTAAGATAAAACGTCTATGAAGCCGGGAGCGACTACCTTCCCCGTGGCGTCTATCTCGATTGAGCCTCTTATCTTCTCTTTGGTAACTTTGATTATTTCGCCGCCTCGTATACCTACGTTTACGCCGTCTTCGTCAAACGACGTTTCGGGGTCCATGACCCGTCCGTTCAAGATTACTACGTCAAAAGGAACGTCGGCAGGCGCCTGCCCTGAGCCATGAGCCTGTCGAATGGCCGAAGGGTAAAGGACGGGGGCGGCAAAAAGGAAAAATAATGTCAAAAGAAGTATTTTTTTCATGACCTTACTTTTTATCATAAAATCGCGCCCCTTGCAAAGCCGTCCCGGCCAAGGTAATATCTTTGCTCATGAAAACGGTCGAGTTAAACAGAATCTCCCGGCTTCTCGAAGGGCACCTCTGGGTGTTTTCGAACGAACTCGCGATAAGCCCGAAGATTTTTCTCCCCGGCTCCCTCGTCGAACTCAGGGACAAAAAAAGCACATTTCTCGGCATAGGCTACGTAAATCCGAATTCCCTTATCTCGATTCGGATACTCACGAGGGAAAAAGAAGAGATAGACGAGTCATTTTTTAAAAGACGCATCACGGACGCGCTCGAATACAGAAAGAGATTCGTAAAAAATACCAACTCCTTCCGTGTTGTTTATTCGGAGGGCGACCTTCTTCCCGGCCTCATAGTGGATAAATACGACGACTGCCTCTCGATACAGTTCCTCACCCTCGGCATGGACAGTCTGCAGGAATTGATAATAAAGGTTCTTGACGACATCTTTTCGCCCTCCGCCATAGTCGTGAGGAACGACTCCTCGGCAAGGCTCCTCGAAGGGCTCACTATTGAAAAGAAAATCGTCAAGGGAAACCTCGACAAACTCCCCATAATGCGGGACAACGGGCTTATGTTCGAGATAGACCCAATGGCAGGGCAAAAGACGGGATTTTTCCTCGACCAGAGGGAAAACAGGAAGGCCTTCTCCGAACTCGTTAAAGAAAAACTGGGTACCCATGCGAAGCATGGGTCGGGGTCGAGGTCGGGGCTTGACCTTTTTTCTTACACAGGAGCTTGGGCCATGCATCTTGCCGCAAAAGACGCGAGCGTGATTGGCGTTGACGACTCGGCTGAGGCGGTAAAACAGGCCGAAAGAAACGCGGAACTTAACGGGCTTTCGGAAAAGTGCGTTTTCAAAAAAGCAAACGCGTTCGATTTCGTAAAGGCCGAGGCGTCGGCGAAAAAGACCTACGACTTCATCGCGCTCGACCCTCCGGCCTTCGTAAAGAGCAAGGCGAGGATAAAAGAAGCGATAAAAGGCTACCGCGAGATAAACTCCGGAGCCATGAAACTCCTCAAGAAAAATGGGCTTCTTGCGACGTGTTCCTGCTCGTATCACATAGACAGGGCCGCGTTTTTCGATATCTTAAGAGGCGCGGCAAGGGACGCGGGAAGGCTTTTCCGGGTGATTGAAACAAGGTCTCAGGCAAAAGACCATCCTGCTTTGTTGTCAGTGCCTGAAACCGCGTATCTTAAGTGCGTGATAATGGAAGTGTTGTAGAAAATAGGGTAAAGGGAAAAAGAAAAAGGGCAAAGAAAAAAAATATCTTCGCCCCTTAACCCTATTCCACGCATTTTCAACCCTCTAACCTGTCTTTTACCCCATGTGCACGGCAAAGGCGGTAAGTTTCTCGATTGCCCTTATGCCGCGGGATTCGCCCTTCCCTACTATGACCATCGTTCCGGGCTTAACCTCTACCTCTTTTCCCTCGACAGTCATTACGCCTTTGCCTGTCATAAAATAAAAAATACCGAGTCCGCTCTGGTGAGGCAATATGGCCTGCCCCGCGTCCAGACATATAAGAGGCACCTTGTATCCATCGCCAATCTTGAGTATCCTCGGAAAAAACTGCTCGGCAAAACCGACCTTGGCCAAAACGTCTATTATCTCCATGCTTGTCCTCTCCTTATGCCCTGTCTTTATCCATAAACCCTATGTGCTGCCCTTTTACCTGTCAATCTTCTCTTTTATCCTCTCGATAGAACTCGCCCTGCCGGTCTTTTCGTCAACGGTTATCGAAACGCCCTGTATCTCTACTCCCTTTTCAGCCACCTCGAACCTGACCGGCATGCGGGTAAGAAACCTCTTTAAGACCAGTTCCTTTTCAACCCCTATGACCGAGTCGGTCGGGCCTGTCATTCCGGCGTCGGTTATGTAGGCCGTGCCGAGCGGCAATATTCTCTCGTCCGAGGTTTGCACGTGCGTATGAGTGCCGACAAGAGCGCTTACCTTGCCGTCAAGATACCAGCCCATGGCGTATTTTTCGCTTGTCGCCTCGGCGTGAAAATCAACCAGTATGACATTGGTTTCTTTCTTGATTTCTTCGACAAACCTGTCGGCCGCCCTGAACGGACAGTCGGCCTCGTCCATGAAGACCCTGCCCGACAGGTTAAGGACTCCGAGTTTCGCCCCGCCCCTCGAATCAACCACTATGTATCCTTTGCCCGGATTAGCGTCCGGATAGTTGGCGGGCCGCAGGAGCATGGGCGTGCGCTCGATGAACTCTATGGCTTCTTTCTTGTCCCAGATATGGTTGCCGGAGGTGATGACGTTGACGCCCATCTTGAAGAGTTCCGCCGCGATGTCCTCTGTTATGCCGAAACCTCCGGCCGCGTTCTCGCCGTTCGCTACGATAACGTCCGGGTCGTGACGCCCAAGAATGGCGGAAAGGCGCTCTTTAAGCGCCTTCCTGCCGGGGTTTCCTATTATGTCGCCTACGAAAAGTATCTTGATGGTTTTATCCCCGATTCTCCGTTAATCTTAAGAACCCCTGCGCCGAATCGCAGGTTTGTTCCAAAGTCAAACCTGCAAGTCGGTCGCCAGACAAGGCGGAGGCCGTTTTTGCAACGCAGACGTATAGTTTAATACGTCGAGTAGCAAAAACGCGCCGACAACGCAGTATGGCGTCCGAATCGCAGGTTTGACTACCTTGCGTAATCTATTGCCCTCGTCTCCCTTATAACCGTAATCTTTATCTGCCCCGGATAAGTGAGGTCGGTCTCTATCTTCTTCGCGATGTCCCTCGAAAGGGTTACGGCTCCGCTGTCGTCTATCTTGCTTCCCTCGACTATGACGCGCACCTCTCTCCCGGCCTGAAGCGCGTAGGACTTTTCGACGCCCTTGAAATCCTTGGCTATCTTTTCCAGATCCTCGAGGCGTTTTACGTAGGCCTCGTACATCTCTCTTCTCGCTCCGGGGCGCGCGGCGGAAAGCGTGTCCGCGGCCTGCACCAAAACCCCGTATATATTGGACGGCCTGTCGTCGTGATGTTGCCCTATGGCGTCCACTATCTCCTGCTTTTCGCCGTATTTCTTGGCCAAATCCGCGCCTATCAAGGCGTGCGGGCCTTCGACCTCGTGGTCAACGGCCTTTCCTATGTCGTGCAAAAGCCCGGCGCGCCTCGCAATCTTTGTCGGAAGGCCTAATTCGGACGCCATTATCCCGCAGATGAAGGAGACCTCGAGGGAATGAGCGTAAACGTTTTGCGCGTAGCTCGTCCTGTACTTGAGCCGGCCCACGAGTTTTTGCACCTCGGCATGCACGCCGAGGATGCCGGTATCGAAAATGGCCTTTTCGCCGGCGTCGACGATGCTCTTTTCGACCTCGCTCTCGACCTTGTGAACCACCTCTTCTATCCTCGCGGGATGTATCCTGCCGTCGTGGACAAGCCTTTCTATGGCCTGCTTCGCTATCTCTCTTCTTACGGGGTTATGCCCGGAAAGTATTATGGCCTCAGGCGTATCGTCTATTATGATATCTATGCCGGTTATGGCCTCTATGGCCCTGATGTTCCGCCCTTCTCTGCCTATTATCCTGCCCTTCATCTCGTCGCTCGGAAGGTGCACTATGGATACCGTCCTCTCGGACACGTAGTCCCCGGAATACCTCTGTATGGCAAGAGATATGATGTCCTTCGCCTTCTTCTCGGCTATCTCCTTTGTTTCGTCCTCTATCCTCTTTAGTAACTTGCCGGCGTCGTGCCTTGCCTCGACCTCCGTCAAATCGAGGAGGTGTTTTTTGGCGTCCTCGGAGGTCATGCCGGAGATTTCCTCTAACTTTCTTTTTTGAGCCTCTATGACGGAAGCGATCCCTGCCTCGGCCTCCTTAATCTTTTTCTCCTCCTGCGCCAGCGCGGCCTCTTTCTTTCCTATGTCGGTTTCCTTCCGCTCTATGCTTTCGAACTTTTTATCCAGGCTTTCCTCTTTTTGCTGGATGCGCTTCTCCAAGGCCTGAACCTCGGTTCTCCGCTCCTTTAGTTCGGCGTCGGACTCGCGCCTTAAATCGTCAAACTCGCGCCTTGACTTGTCGAGTTCCAGTTTACTTTGGTAGAGCCTGTCTTTCGCCTGAATCTCGGCGTCCTTTTTTATCGCCTCGGCGTCCTTCTTTATTGTTTCGGCTTCTCTTTTCGCCTCAGCCATTACGGCCCCGACGGCCTTTTTAGCTTCTTCTACTCCCGCCTCCGACCCCTTCTTTCTTATCAAAATGCCGAGCCCCGCGCCTATGATAAGCAGAGCCAGACCGGCAATAATCATAACGCTTGTCATGACCACATTCTCCTCTCTTTCCGTATTTCAAACCCTTATGATCCTTCTTTCGGTTACGATAGCGTCAACCGTCATGTCATGCTCTTCGCTCGGAACCTTGGTTATCACCTGAAAATCGAACGCTAAAGCTACTGCGCGGCACCGCGCCTCGCTCAAAATCCTGTCGTAATAGCCCTTTCCGTAGCCTATCCTTCCTCCGTTTTCGTCGAACACAACGCCCGGCGCCACCATCAAATCGAACGTCGCCGCGTTTTCCTCCCTGCCAAAGCGAACCGGCTCCGGAATGTCATGAGAGCCCTGAACGAGTTCGGTCTTTGCTCTTACGGCGAAAAAGGCGATTTTGTCCGGCCCGAGGAGCTTCGGGAAAAAAACCTCTTTTCTCTCCTTGACCGCCGCCGTAAGTATATCATCGGTGAGCACTTCGTTTCTGAAACTAGCGTAAAGGGCTATCCTTTTCGAGTCCTTGAACTCAGGGGTGGAGATGAAATTCTCCTGCACCCTTCTGCTCAACTCGAAGACCTCTTCAAAAGGCACCTTTAGCCGCCTTTCGAGCATAATGGCCCTTAAACGCCGTTTTTCTTCAATAAGCCGCATCTTAGGTGGACGACAACAGGAAACACGCGAAATGGATAATGCGAAGCAAGGGAAACTTTGAGGGAAGAGGGAGTTAGTCATTGCGAGAGGCGCTTCCCGTTGCAAATGCTTCGCGCAACGGGAGCCCAGCCCGAAGCAATCTCAAGAAACGAGATTGCTTCGCCGAGCCACGCCGCTTCGGGGTACCCATACGGAGCATGGGTCGGAGTGGGTCGGGCACCCCGCGCAATGACTAAAAGACTTGGTACCCCGATGTCGGGGTCGGAGGTCTTTTCTTTAAATAAAGGACGGGGGCGTTGAATGTCTTCCCCCCCGCAAGAGCCGTATCGCCGGATTATTGTATACCCTATTTTTCAATAGGTGGTAGCCGGTATAACCTTCTTTGGCTTTCCCTGCCGGGATATGCCGTAATAAGGCCAGCGCCAGCCCCATTCTTTACATATTGGGAAACAATAACTCCGTCAATTACGCGCACCGCAGGGGAGAAAAAAACACACGGCCTTATTTAACCACCCCTCGTATGGTCTTCGACAACTCTCCGGATCTCTTCTCGATGGATTGAAGCGTTTGACGCGTCTTAATAAGCTCTCCGGCAA
>JBAQMW010000256.1:0-2796 GCA_049303155.1 Thermodesulfobacteriota bacterium
ATGTAACTCAACCCTTTAGGGTTGATGTCTCAAGGCTAAAGCCTTGAGTTACAAAAGATAATGTTTCCGGCGTATCGAGGAGCGGTTCGTAACGGCGTGTTTTTTCAGAGGGGATAATGAGGGGAAATTATTTAAATAACATAGTCATGCTCAAGATTGACCTTATGCTCAGGGGCGTAAGGTTAGACGAGTCGGCGGCTGATTTGGCGTTGCCTTTCAAGGGCAGGGCCGGAAGCGGCATTGACCTGGCGTTGCCTCAAGGCACGCTCGTTAACGTGCCGTGCGGGGAGTTCACCGAGGCGTCTATCTACCGGCTCGTAAGAAAGAACGGCTCGCTTATGATAACCGACGGCGAGGATGAGGTGCCGGTAAGGCTTGTCCCGAAGCCGCTTTTTTTCGAAAAGAAGACCTCGACCGGCATACCTTTAACCGACATAGCGACGGTGCACGGCAGTTACGCGGTGATAACGCCCTCGAAGAGGTGCGAGTTTTTCGAGAACAAGGTGGAGTGCCGCTACTGCGCCGGAAACTTTGACCAAGAAAACAAGGATTCGAGGGTCTTTACCGTCGAGGAGGTATTGGAGACTGTTTCCGAGGTTTTGAAAGAACCAAGGGTCGGCATAATATATCTTTCCATAGGCTGGAGCGAGGGAGACGACGGAGGCGTAGCGTTTTTGGAGCCCTATGTGAGGGCGATAAAGAAGCACTTCAACTGCATCGTCGCCGTGGAGGCGTTGCCGCCGAAAACGAACCGCTGGATTGACGACACTTACGCCATGGGCGTGGATTCGCTCCTTTATAACCTTGAGATATTCGACAAGGAACTTTTTGAAGTAATATGCCCGGGCAGGGCGCGCGCAATCGGGAGGCAGCGTTATATCGAGGCATTGAGGCACGCCTCGACGGTATTTCCGAGCGGCACGGTGGCCTCTCATTTGATAGTCGGGCTCGAGCCGCCCGGCTCGACCTGTCAGGGCGTTGATTTTTTGACCTCGATAGGGGTCGTTCCGATACTTCCGATATACAGGCCTCAGAGCGGAAGGAGTCTTCGGATAGAGCCGCTTGACGCGGAGATAATAATACCGGTTTACAGGCATCTCTATAAGGCGGTAAGGAGTAACGGGATAAACATGAACTGGGTGCGCGACATAAGCGTGGTAACGACCCCGATAGAAGGGAAGTTCCTCACCGGAGATAACTCCGGTTTCCTTAACGCGGTGTCGGATTTCTTTTACAAGTCAAAGTTCGGGCTTAAGGCCGCGTGGGGGCTTTCGACGCTCCGGAGGAAGCTTCGCGTCAAGGATTCAGGCGAGGCAAAAGGCAAGTAACTCAGCCCTTCAGGGCTGATATGGTATCAGGGCTAAAGCCCTGAGCTACAAAAGACTGAGGGAAAAAAGCGGTTCCCCCCTTTTCCAAAGGGGGGTCAGGAGGGATTTTTGTCCGCTACGATAGACAGGCGTTCGATATGGATTCTTCTCGCGCTCAAGGGATTGAGGGCGCTGTTTTTTTTGGCCGTTTTCGGGATTTTCTTTTACGCCGTCACGCTTCCGCCGCCGGAGGGGCTTACCATCGGGGGGTGGAGAGGGCTTGCGATATTCGTCCTCTGTCTCGTGCTTTGGATATCAAACGCGCTTCCTCTTGCCATAACGAGCCTTCTTGCGATAGTATTGGTGCCTCTTTTGGGAGTGCTTCCGAAGAAGGAGGTTTACTCTCTTTTCGGCAACGAGGCCGTATTTTTCATACTCGGCGCTTTCATGCTTGCCGGCGCGGTGATGCACTCGGGGCTCTCCAACAGGATAGCTCTCGTCATCATGGACAGATTCGGGGCTTCTCCGAAGAGGCTCCTTTTGAGCATTTATCTCATAGCGGCCGTGCTGAGTTGCGTCATGAGCGAGCACGCGGTCGCGGCCATGCTTTTCCCCATAGTGTTCGAAATAGCCAAGAGCCTCGGGCTTAAGCCCGGAGCTTCGGGCTACGGCAAGCTTCTTTTTCTGACTCTCGCGTGGGGTTGCATAATCGGGGGCGTCGCGACGTTCCTCGGCGGAGCGAGGGTTCCTCTTGCCGTTGGAATGCTGAAAGAGATAACCGGCGAGACCATAGGGTTTCTTGATTATACGATAGCCGTGCTTCCGGCCGTAGTAGTGCTTTTGCCTGTAGGATTTCTTATACTGACTACGGCCTTCAAGATAGACATCGAGAGCGTGGACAAGGCGCACGAACTGCTTAAAAAGAAGATTCACGCCATGGGCAAGATAGGCTACGTCGAGTATGCGGTCGGAGGAGTGCTCGGCCTTACGATATTGGCGTGGGTTCTATGGGGAACGGCCGCTGTCGGGCTGGCGACCATAGCGTTGATTTCGGTCGTTTTGCTCTTTGTGCTTAAGCTCGTGAGATGGAAAGACATAGAAGAGTACGTCAACTGGGGCATAATCCTCATGTACGGCGGGGCGATAATTTTGGGCTCGGCGCTCGATAAGAGCGGGGCCGCCGGGTGGCTTGCGGAAAAAACACTCGGGGAGTGGATTTCGAGCCCGTGGGCGGCTGTCGCGGCCTTTTCCCTTCTCGCCATACTCCTTACCGAGGGCATGAGCAACGCCGCGGTAATAGCAATGCTTTTGCCGGTGGGCATAGGCCTTTCCGAGAGGTTTTCCATAGACGCCTCCATAGTTACGTATGCCATTGCCGTGCCGGCGGGGCTTGCCTTTACTCTTCCCATGTCAACTCCGGCAAACGCCATAGCCGTATCGTCGAACTATCTTACGGTCATGGACATGCTGAAGGTAGGGGTCATAATGG
>JBAQMW010000257.1:0-4658 GCA_049303155.1 Thermodesulfobacteriota bacterium
GTTATGACGCGGGTGAAGATGTCAAGGCGGCCCGTGGTGGATTTGGGGTTCGCCTTGCCTTCGACGTCTTCCGGAAGATTCAATTCCTCCATGAGAGGCACGAGATAGACGCTTCCCTTTTCAAGTATGCCGCCCTTGCTTATGTCGAGTTCGTACATGACAAGGTCGCTTCCGTAGGCGTCAGAATCATGGAGCTTGGTTAAGACGTCCTGCGTCTCCGGAAGAAAGCTCGAAACAAGCCTGTAGGCCTTCGCTCCGAGCCGCAAATCCATGCTCGCGGGCTGGATCTGGCGCTCCTCTATCGGGGACGAGCCTTTTATCACGCCGCCTGTTATCGCGGCCTTAAGTTCCTCAAAACTGAAAACGCCATTTTGTTTCGTCATAGGATTAATCCTTGGATAAAGTCAAAAAACATGATACAAAAAAACAGTATCTAATGAAAGAAGAAAATACTTTTTATTGCGGAGACCCATGGTAACAATCGTTTGTCCGAACTGCGGCTTTTCAAGCGACGTGCCGGGAAACAAAATCCCGAAACAAGCCTTTAAAATAAAGTGCCTCCAATGCGGACAATCTTTTTCTTTGTCTTCCCCGGCTGAAACTTCCTTTTCCGCCAAAACCGTTGTCATGGACAGCCCTGTTGCGCCTTTTGCTCCAAAGCCGCCCTCCGTTAAGACGCCGCTTGCAACGCACGCTCTCTCGTTCCACGGAAACGGCGTAAGCCTGCTTAAACTCTATATCGTAAACAACATCCTTTCCATAATAACGCTCGGCATATACTACTTTTGGGGGAAAACAAAGATACGCCAATACCTCTACAGCCAACTCGAGTTCATGGGCGAGAGGTTCCACTACACAGGCACGGGAAGAGAACTCTTCAGCGGCTGGGTCAAGGCGTCTTTCATATTCGCCGTGCTTTTCGGAGCGCCGAACCTGCTCTCCGAATTCGTAAACCCTCTTTACGGATTCCTCGCGTTTCCGGCGTTCATATTCATACTGCCGTTCGCAATGGTTAACGCGAGACGCTACCGCATGAGCCGCTCCCTTTGGCACGGCGTAAGGTTCGCCTTCACCGGAAAAGTCCTCGAGTCCATGAAACTCTATTTCATCACCTATCTCCTGACGCTTCTTACCTTGGGCGGCTATTCGTCTTTCATGCACGTGCGCACGCAAGAATTCTGGCGCGCCAACACGCGGGTCGGAAACATTCCGTTTTCGTACGACGGCAACGGACGGGACGTCCTTCTCCCGTACCTTCTCTTCATTCCCCTCACGTTCCTGACACTCGGCGTCTACTGGTTCTGGTTCAAGGCCAAGATGAGCCGTTACGACTGGGAACACACCCGCTTCGAGGGACTCAAATTCAAATCCATCGTAACCGGCCGGAAGCTCTTCGGATTTTACTTCGTAAATCTTCTCATTATAATCTTTACTCTCGGCATCGGATACCCGTGGGTGGTAGCGCGCAAGATAGAGTTCGTCTGCGATAATCTCATTATCGAGGGAGCCGTTGATTTCGAAAAAATCCTCCAGACCTCTCAAGCCGTGAGCGCGACAGGAGAAGGGCTTTTCGAGCAGTTCGACATGGACTTCGGCATAGGGATATAAAAGGCCGCTTCCCTCATGGAACAAACCTTTAAAGCATACTACTACGACGGAAAAAGCGCGGCGAGAATCGAGGCCGCAATAAGCGTCGCGCCCGAATCCCTTTTAATCCGCAGGCCGGACGGCGCGGCAATCGAATGGAAGTGGAAGGACGTCGTCCAAACGCAAGGTTTTTACGAAAACGAACCAATGCGCCTCGAAAAAGGCGTCGAGGCGATTGTTTTGGAAAACCGCCTCTTCCTCCTCCATCTTAAAAAAATCGCGCCAAAGGCCGCGGCCTCGCTTTCCGGCCCGTCAAAAGGCCAAAGGTCAACGGTAAAAATCGCGGGTCTTTGGCTCATTGCCGCCGGCCTCGTTATGCTCCTCTACCTCTACGGCATACCCGGCTTCGCAACAATAAGCGCGAGGTTCATTCCGGTGTCGTGGGAGGAAAAACTCGGCGATTCGATATGGGTTGCGTGGTCAAAAGAAATGCGCGAGTGCAAGGGGGCCTCGGCAATAAAATCCGCGGAAGAAATCCTCGCGCTCCTTGACAAGAACGCGCCGCAACATAAATATAAATTCAAGGTCCACGTGGTGGACAACAACATGATAAACGCCTTCGCCCTTCCGGGCGGCCACATAATCATAATGAGCGGGCTTATGGAGGCCACAAAAACGCCCGAGGAATTTGCCGGCGTCATGGCCCACGAGATGCAGCACGTCCTTAAAAGGCACGCCACGCGCGGCATACTCCAGAGCCTTTCCACCTCCATGCTCGTTACCCTTATTTCAGGAGACACCGGAGGCATCGCTCAGGCCGTGCAAGTGATGGGGCATCTCCGCTACAGTAGAAACATAGAGCGCGAGGCTGACAAAGGGGGATTGGCGCTTTTATTAAAGGCCGGCGTCGACCCGAAAGGCATGGTGGATTTCTTCAAAACCCTTGAAAAGGAATACGGCTCGACGCCTGACACGCTCAGTTATTTTTCCACCCACCCCCTTACGGAAGAAAGAATCAATTACCTAAAAGAGCAAATCCCGCGGAGCGCGAAATACGCCTTGCTTCTTCCCGGCGTTGACTGGAAAAGGACATCCCTTTCCTGCGACGGGGATTGAGGGGTATATGGCTTCGATTACGCCGGGACTATGAGAAAAATACCTCTATACGCCGCGCTTATTCTTGCAATAGGGCTTTATTGCGCGGAAACCCTAAAGCGCAACAGCCTCTATCTTGATGAATATGCCCTCTGGACGGATACGGCGGCGAAATCGCCGCATTGGAGCCGCGCACGCGTTTTATTGGGAAACGCGTTATTTGACAAAAAATCCCTTGACCAAGCCATAGCCCATTACAAAGCCGTCATTCGCATCGAGGAAGACGCGAGGTTCTTCGGGCCGGCTTACCACGCGGCAAAACAAAACCTTGCCATAGCGTATGCCGAAAAAGCCGAATATAGTCAGGCAATAAAAGAACTTTCGGAATCTATCTTGCTGCATCCGGACGCCGAAGGCTATTATAACCTCGGAGTGCTTTATGAACGCATGGGACGAAAAGACCTCGCCGCGAAAGAATTCGAAAACGCCTTGAAAATCAAAGGGGGGTTTTTACCGGCAAAAGAAGCCCTTGGGTCGTACGGAGACTTCCACTAAGGCCGCGCAAAAAATTATCGGATACACAAAAGGCGGGTTGAAAAAAAGGCATCCCTTTTCTGCGGCGGGGCTTGAATATGATATACTCCCTCCCATGTCTCTAACAGTCGAAATAACCGGCCTTGCCTACGGCGGGAACGGCATAGGAAGAATAGACAACAAGGTCGTGTTCGTGCCTTTTACCGCTCCGGGAGACGTTGCGGAGGTCGAAATAATCGAGGACAAAAGTGATTTTTCAATAGCGAAACTCATAGGCCTTAAAGAACCGTCAAAAATGAGAACCTCTCCTCCCTGCCCTGTATATACTGTCTGCGGCGGATGCCAGCTCCAGCACATAGAATACGTCCATCAGGTAAACCTCAAGGAAAAAATCTTTTTGGAAACCTTTCAAAGGCTCGCCAAGATAGACCTTGCTCCCATACTCCGCCCATCGCTACCTTCGCCAAAACCCTTTAACTACCGCTCGAGGGTGAGATTCCACAGAAACGGCTTAAAATGGGGGTTTTTCAAACCAAACTCCCACTCTATCGTTGAAATAGAAGACTGCCCCCTTCTTGAGCCTCTTCTTAACTCCACGCTTCAAGCCCTTAAGACAACGGACTTTCCCGATACCCTCTACGGAGCGGAGGTCTCGCTCGATAAAGAAAGCGGGAAAACCGTCGCGGCGTTTTACGTAAGCAAAGATACTCCGTTCAATTGGCACGCGGCGATAAATAAGATACCCGTTATAAAAGGTTTTGAGGTATGGCTCAAAGACCCTTTTAAGCGGGGCAAAGGGCGGATGGCTGCAAGCAGCGAAGACACTGCCGTTTCTTACAACGTAATGGGTTTTATTGTCTCATCGGGGGTTAGTTCTTTTTCTCAGGCGAACCTTTTTCAAAACGAGCGTCTTGCCGAAGCAGTAGCCGAGTTTTCCGGCCTTACGAAAGAAGAAGACGCATTCGACCTTTTCTGCGGCGCGGGCAACTTCACGTTTCCTCTTGCCGGAAAAGCAAGAAAGGTCTATGCCTCCGACATAAACGCCGCGGCAATAAAAAACGCGAGGCAAAACGCGCTCAGAAATAACATCTCAAACGTGGAATTTTCAGTTGAATCATCGGGCCGTCCGCAGGGCAGGGGTGACCCCTGCACCCATAATTCTTTAACTACCGCTTACGGCAAACAGGCTATGGGGGCTATTGATTCATCGTGCCGTCCGCAGAGTAACCTTGAAAAACACAGGCCTTTCGTGGTAATATTAGACCCTCCGAGAGGCGGCGCGTTTGAAACGATAAAAAAACTTCCCGGACTTGATGCCGAAAAAATCGTCTATGTCTCGTGCGCTCCGCCGACAATGGCCAGAGACTGCGCTTTTCTTGTTAAACACGGTTACACCCCCGACTTTGCCCTCGCGGTCGATATGTTTCCGCAAACGTACCACG
>JBAQMW010000258.1:0-8400 GCA_049303155.1 Thermodesulfobacteriota bacterium
ACCCACGCCGCTTGGCGTGGGTGCCCCCTGCTTTGTTCTGACGCTCTGCGGTGCGTTAGGTAATTTGGACCCTTGTAAATTCCTTGACAGGAAAAGCAAAAAAAAATATAGTAAATAGTTTGGAATCTTTACCAATGGTCGGAGAAAATCCATAAGGGGGAGGCGTATGGGAAGAATATCCAAAACTAAGGCGATAGCCGTTGTTATTGCGGCATTTTATATTATAGTCATGCGTGTCCCGTCTGTGAATCAGGTTGACGAGGAAAGGGAACTCGCGATGGACGTTCTTACCAAGTACCGCACAGGGCTCTCCCGCGGCATGGAGGTAAGGCTCGCCGACGCGATAGTGAGGGAAAGCAGAATTTACGGTCTTGACCCTTTATTGGTTTTGGCCGTCATAAAGACAGAGAGCGTTTTTTATAATTGGGCGAGGTCTTCGAGGGGGGCGGCCGGGCTCATGCAGATACGGGAGGACACAGGGCAATACCTCGCCGGAGAACTCGGCATAAAATGGGAGGGCGAGAAGACCCTCTATGACCCGGAACTCAACGTGAAGATGGGTGTGTATTACCTTGCCGTTCTTCTCAATACTTACGAGGATAAGGACACTGCGCTCGCGGCGTATAGCTCCGGGCCGACGTTAGTTACGGCGAGGTTAGAGCGCGGGGAAGACCCGCCGGCCCGTTACGGCGACAAGGTGAATTCGAGTTACAGGAATTTAAAGGAAGGGACTTATTAAGGTTACCCCCTTTTACAAAGGGGCAGGGCTCCCGTTGCCGCAACACATTGCAACGGGAAGCGGGGGGATTAAGCGGATTATGGCTATCGAAAGCCAGCCGTTCAACTTCGGCGGCATAGAGGGAAATTTTCCGGGCGGAAAACCGCGTTATGCCGTGCTTCCCGTGCCGTATGACTTGACGGCCTCATACGGAAGCGGCATGAGAAACGGGCCTCGCGCCATCATCGAAGCCTCGACCCACATGGAACTCTATGACGAGGAACTCGGTTGCGAGCACTTTGCTTCCGGCATAGAGACGTTAAGGATGCTTGAGTCCACCACATTCGGCCCGGAGCGCATGATAGAGAGGATTGAGGGCGCGGTTACCGGCATAGTGAAGCGAGGCGTTATTCCTGTCATGCTCGGCGGCGAGCACTCGATAACGTTAGGAGCCGTGAGGGCGCTTAAGAAAAAATATAAAAACCTCTCGGTTCTGCAGTTTGACGCGCACGCCGACATGAGGGACGAGTATCAGGAAAGCCCCTTTAACCACGCCTGCGTCGGCCGCAGGATTTCCGAGATATGCCCCATAGCGCAAATAGGGATAAGGAGCCTCAGTATCGAAGAGGCCGGATTTTTAAAGTCTGCCGCTAAATCCAAAAAATACGGCATCCTTACCTGCTACGCCTCGGCGATAAAGAAAAAAGGCGTAAAGGATGCGCTCAAACGGGTATTGAAGACACTCACGAAGGACGTATTCATAACCATAGACCTCGACGTGTTCGACCCTTCGATAATGCCCTCTACCGGAACGCCGGAGCCGGGCGGCCTCGTTTGGCACGAGGTTCTCGACGTCTTAAGGGGAGTAATAGAAAGAAAAAACATAAGGGGTTTCGACGTGGTGGAACTCGCGCCGCAGCCGGGCAACCCGGCGCCGGATTTCATGGCCGCGAAGCTCGTTTACAAGATAATGGGTTACGTGAACGCTCGGCTCGATTAAGAGGATTTTTACCAACAATAAAAAGACCGGAGGACTGATAAAATGGTACCCAAGAGGGTGTTTTTAACGAAAGGGGTCGGCACGCACAAAGAGGAATTGCATTCGTTCGAACTCGCTTTGAGGGACGCGAACATCGAGAAGTATAACCTTGTGAGCGTATCCAGCATATTCCCTCCGGGATGCAAGACCATACCAAGGTCCCACGGGGTAAAGTTGCTGCAGCCCGGGCAGATACTTTTTTGCGTCATGAGCAGGATTTCCAGCAACGAGCACGGCCGCCTTATCGCCGCCTCCGTCGGCTGCGCCATACCGGTCAATAAAAATCTCTACGGCTACCTGAGTGAACACCACGCCTACGGGCAGAGCGACAGCGTCGCGGGCGATTACGCCGAAGACTTGGCGGCCGCCATGCTCGCATCCACCTTGGGCATCGAGTTAGACGAAAATCTGGGGTGGGACGAGAAAAAAGAGATATACAAGATAAGCGACAAGATAGTAAAGACTACCAACATAACCCAATCGGCGATAGGCAAAAAGGGAAGATTCACCACGGTCGTTGCCGCGGCCGTGCTCATCTTGTAAGACATCTCTCATGAGGGTCGCGCTAACCTATAACGCAAAGTCGGAGGGTAGTGTTTCTTCGGGGCGCCCGGTGGATTATTACGCCGAATGGGACGACATGGAAACCATTGCCGCCGTAAGAGACGCCCTTTTGAAAAAGCACGAAGAGGTGCATCTCGTCCTTGCCGACCTTGACGCCTTTCCGAGGCTTCGCAGCCTCAAGCCCGGTATTGTTTTCAACATGGCCGAAGGGACATCGGGCGAGGGCAGAGAATCCGTAATACCGTCCATGCTGGATTTCCTCTCGATACCTTACACGGGTTCTTCCCCGTTAACCCTCGCTCTTTGCCTCAATAAGGCCAGAGCGAAAGAAATACTCTCTTATCATGAGATTGCGACGCCTAAGTATTTTGTCGTCCGCGAAAAAGGCTTTCGAGTTCCGAAAGGTTTAACGTATCCCTTGATCGTAAAGCCTCTTTACGAGGGTTCGAGCAAGGGCGTCAAAAATGACTCGATAGTCCGCGACGAGGCATCCTTGAGAAATAAGGCCGAGTCGGTTTTTTCCGATTACAACGAGCCTGCCCTTATAGAGGAGTTTTTGCCGGGTAGGGAATTCACGGTCGCGCTTCTGGGAAACGGGGCGTCTTTAAAGGCCCTTCCCGTGGTCGAGATAAATTATTCGAGCCTTCCCGAAGGCGCGAATCCGATATATTCTTACGAGGCCAAGTGGGTTTACGACACCCCGGAATCCCCGCTCGACATATTCACGTGTCCGGCCAAACTCGACGCGAAGCTTCATAAGGCGATAACGTCGGTTGCCGTCTCGGCGTTCAACTGCCTTGACGTGAAAGACTGGTGCCGTATAGACATAAGGCTCGACTCGAAGGGCGTACCGAACATCATCGAACTCAATCCCCTTCCCGGCATATTGCCGAATCCCGAGCAGAACTCGTGCTTTCCCAAGGCCGCGCGGGCCGTGGGCATGGGTTTTCCCGAACTCGTTAACGAGGTTTTAGATTGCGCGAGGAAAAGGTACGGAATATGAATTCCGAGCGGATAAGGATTATCTATAACGACGACGGCCCCGTGCGCATGAACTATAACGGCGAGGAACTCGTCTTCGGAGACGTTCACGATACTGCTAAGTCCGTCGGCGAGGCCTTGGAGCAAAAGGGCTTTAAGACCGTTTTCACGCCTCTCAGGAATGAAAATCTCGATTGGTTTTTAAAGGAAGTTACGGGGCAGGGTTGCGGCATGGTCTTTAACCTCTGCGAGGGGGCCTTCGACAAAAGCGCGTTAGAGATGAACGTGGCCGCGCTTCTCGAATTATACGGAGTGAAGTTTACCGGTAATTCCGCTCTTACTCTCGGAGTGGCGCTTAATAAGGGCTGGGCCAAGGCCATACTCAAAAGCGCGCACGTGCCGACGGCGTCTTACGTCATAGCGGACAGGCCTCTTTCAACGCTTCCGGATGGGCTTTGTTTTCCTCTCATCGTAAAGCCTATTTCGGAGGACGCGAGCATCGGCATAAACGCGGACTCGGTGGTTAGCGACGCCCGGAGATTAGAGTTGGCGGTGGAGCGAGTGCTAAATAATCATAAACAAAGCGCCATAGTGGAAGAGTATGTTGACGGCAGGGAATTCAACGTGTCAGTCATAGGCGAGGGCAAGGACGCTGTGGCTTTGCCACCTTCGGAGATAGATTATACGAACTATCCAAAGGGCGCGGCCAAGGTTTGTGGGTACGAGGCGAAGTGGATAGAAAAAAGCCCTTTTTACATGGCAACGCCGCCGGTCTGCCCTGCGAACGTCACGGAAGAACTCAAGGAGCGTTTATCAAGCGCGGCCTTACGGGCGTACGCGGCGCTTGATTGCAGGGACTACGCGAGGGTTGACATGAGGCTCGCAACTGATGGCGGCATAAGGGTGCTTGAGGTAAATCCGAACCCTGATGTCTCGACTGACGCGGGACTTGCCCGCGCGGCCAAGGCGCACGGATTGGATTATGCCGACTTCATCGTTAAGGTAGTAGGCCTTGCGGAGCGCAGGCACAAACGGTAACTTATTGAGACGGACGGGCTATGGGATTATCGGTAAGAGAGGTAGAAAAAAAGGACGAAACTGCTATAATATCCATTATCAAAAGGACGGAGAATCTGACTCAAGCCGAGATTCTCTGCGCGATAGAGCTTCTCCGGGCCTATCTGTCCGGCAGGGACGGGTGCGATTACAGGTTCATCTGCGCCTCTGACGGGGATTTGCCGCTTGGCTATGCATGCTACGGGCCGGACGGCATCGCGCTCGGGGTTTACGACGTTTACTGGATAATAGTGGATTCCGAGCAAAGGGGTCGCGGCATAGGAAGGCTTCTTATGAGGCATATTGAGACCTTACTCAATAAGGCAGGGGCGAGGAAGATGGTTGTCGAGACGTCGAGCCTTCCGGCCTATGAAGCGGCGAGGGGATTTTACGAAGGTTCCGGTTTTACCAAGGAGGCCGCGCTGAAGGATTTTTTTAAGCTTGGCGACGATAAGTTGATTTACGTAAAAAATCTTTAAATCCCCCCGCTTCCCGTTGCACGGGAAGCCAGCCCTTGTAAAAGGGGGTAACCTTCATAGAGGAGTTTCGAGTTGGAGAGCGAGGCTGCAAAAAGGATATATAACGGGTATTCGGCGGTTTATGACGCGCTTTTCAAAAGGTTTTTCTATCCGCGGATAAGGCACGCCATAGGCCGTATGAATATAAAGCCCGGTTCCGTTGTGCTCGACGTGGGCGTCGGCACGGGTCTTTCCCTCGACGTCTTTCCCCGCGACTGCAAGGTCGTGGGCATAGACCTATCGAGCGAGATGCTCAAAAAAGCCAGGCAGAAGGTCTCGGATATGGGCTTTAAAAACGTCGAGCTTTTCGAGATGAACGCCATGCACCTCGCCTTTCCGGACGACGCCTTCGACAATGTTTTCATATCACACGTGGTAAGCGTGGTGCCCGACCCGTATAAGGTCATATCCGAGGTAAAGAGGGTTTGCAAAAAGGGCGGCAATATCGTCATAGTGAACCACTTTAAGAGCAGGCACAAGATATTCGCGGTTTTCCAGAAAGTTTTTAATCCCGTGAGCAAGATGATAGGCTGGAGGTCGGACCTTTGCATGGACGAGTTTCTTGCCAAGAGCGGCCTTAAGGTGAAAAGCGTTTATAAGCTCCGCAAGGTGGATTTCTGGCACTTGATATTTACTGTTAACGAAAAATAAAACCCCAAAAATAGACATTGATTTTTGGGGAAACCGGCAAGTTGCCCGTCAGACGAGGCAGCGGACAATTTTTGTAACGAGCCGTATGTTCACAGATACGGTGAGGAGCAAAAATTGTCTGATAACGAAGTATGGCGGGCATCTTCCCGTTGCAATGCTTCGCGGCAACGGGAACCCTGCCGGTTTGTAAAATAGCGAGGTTTTTAATCGCTATTTTACGGAAAACGCTTTTGAGCGTAGATATGCACATTCCGACGTCCCTTAAGATATTTCCCATGACTTCGCTCGACATAGACGCTGTCATGGAAATCGAGAAGGTATCGTTCCCGCGTCCCTGGCTCAGGGAATTTTTCGAAAAAGAACTTGAAAGCCCCATATCCTACTGCTTCGTCGCAAAGGCGGTTTTGGACGGCAGGGAAATTATCGCCGGCTACATGGTGTTTTGGATAGTGGACGAGGAAGCCCACATACTGAACATAGCGGTTACGCCTGAGTTGAGAAACATGGGGCTCGCGAAAAAGCTCCTTTCGTTTTCTCTGGAATTCATGCTCGAAAAAGGCGTCGTCGCGGCGTATCTTGAGGTGAGGACGTCGAACGAGGCGGCTAAGAAACTTTACGCCCGGTTCGGCTTCAAGGATCTTTACGTAAGGAAGAAGTATTACGGAAGCGAAGACGCGGTGGTGATGATGCTGGATATGGAGGAGTTTGAGGCAAGGGAATATTAAGGAGATGCAAACGCAATCTTTGGCCAAATACTGCGTCAAAATCGTCTGTCCAAATACTCACATACCCAAAATGGTATGCCCCGTTTTGTCCAGCCGGTTTTTCCTTGTCTTTGGCTCAAATCTTGCGTTTGCCTTAGAAATTCGGATTAATCATCATGCCTAAGGCAGTCATCATACATAATAAAAGCGCCGGAGGTGATTTTTACAAAATTGCGCTTAAGTGGAAGCACGGCGTTGTCAAGCCGGGGCAGTTCGTCATGCTTCGCGTTACCGGCTCTTATGACCCATTGCTTCGGCGGCCTTTCGGGGTTTATGACGTGCTTCAGAATAACGGAGGCGTCGAGATTTTTTACAAGGTCGTTGGAAAAGGCACGTCAATCATGTCGGGACTGATGCCCGGAGATACTGTTGACGTTTTAGGCCCTCTTGGAAACGGTTTTCCAATGCCTTCTGTAAAACAAAACCTCGTTATGGTAGCGGGAGGAGCGGGAATCGCGCCGTTTTATCTCCTTGCGAAAAACGCGGTTAAAAAGAACGTCAAAGTAACGCTCCTTTACGGAGCGAGAAACTCGAAAGAGGTAAAGATAGCGGCTGATTTCAAGAAACTCGGAGTAAAGGTCAAGGTCTCTACCGAAGACGGCTCAGTAGGTAAAAAAGGTTTCATTACTTCTCTTCTTGAAGCGGAGTTTAAGGAAAATACGGCCGTTTACGCGTGCGGCCCGATAGGAATGTTAAAAGAGGTAAGCCGCGTAAGCGCGGAGCATGGCGTAAAATCCTACGTTTCTCTTGAGCGAAGCATGGCGTGCGGAATAGGGGTGTGCCTCGGATGCGCTGTCTTGGTTTCAAAATGCAGCAAAGGCGTCGAGATTGAAAAAGGTTATGACATGGTCTGTTCCGACGGCCCTGTCTTTAAAAGCGAGGTCATTGAATGGGAAAGACTTTAGACCTTAAGGTTACCCCCTTTTTCAAAGGGGGGTTAGGGGGGATTAACGTAAACCTAAACGGCCTTAAACTCAAAAATCCCGTAATGACGGCGTCCGGCACGTTTGGTTACGGCGTCGAGTTTTCTCCTCATACGAACGTATCGAGGCTCGGCGGGGTCGTAGTAAAAGGGCTTTCCTTAAAGCCGAGGCAAGGCAACCCTCCGCCCCGCATCGTAGAGACCCCGTGCGGAATGCTTAACGCCATAGGGCTTCAAAACGTCGGGGTCGAGGCCTTTATAAACGAAAAACTCCCTAAGCTCAGAAAATTCAAAACAGCAGTCATAGCAAACATATTCGGCGAAACATTAGATGAGTACGCCGAGGTGGCGAAAAGGTTAGATGGAGCCGAGGGCGTATCAGCCCTTGAAATAAACATCTCATGCCCGAACGTAAGAAAAGGCGGCATGAGTTTCGGCGTTGACCCGCTTGAGGCGGCGAAGGTCGTCGAGATAGTAAGAAAGGCGACGAAGCTTCATCTCATGACCAAACTCTCCCCCAACGTCTCCGACATAAAGGTAATGGTAAAAGCCGTCGAGGAGGCGGGGACTGATTCCATATCCCTCATAAACACAATCCCCGGCATGGCGATAGACGTCGAAAAAAGGCGGCCGATTCTTACGACCATAACAGGAGGCCTTTCAGGCCCTGCCATAAGGCCGATAGCAGTGAGGATGGTTTACGAGGCGGCAAAAGTTGCGAAAACCCCGATTATAGGAATAGGCGGAATTGTCACGGCAAACGACGCCCTGGAATTCCTGATAGCCGGTGCGTCGGCTGTGCAGGTCGGCACGGCCAACTTCCTCGACCCGGAGGCCGCGATTAAAGTGATAGAGGGAATCGAGGCTTACATGAAAAGACATTTGATTAAGAAGGTGGGGGAGATAACGGGAAGTTTGAGGTGAGTTTTTTTATTTCCTCTCCAAGGGTAAGTGGAAAACCGTTCGCCGCTTTCCGTTGCAATGTTACGCCGTGGTACTCCGCCCGCCAATCAAGTAAGGCGGACGGACGAAGCATGGGTCGCGGGGGCCCTGCTTGTCGAAGGGCTCGCAATGACAAACAGAAATAATTGATAGAGAGATTCAACGCCAGTGAAGACGGAATGTCTTGCCATGGATACGCTCCGGCGGCTGAAATTACGCGCCGCTTCTATTGATCCCCCCCGACC
>JBAQMW010000259.1:0-7819 GCA_049303155.1 Thermodesulfobacteriota bacterium
GGATAACGGTAGCTGTCTTTGCGGCGGTATTGGGATTCCAGATAATAAAGAGTTCAATCGAAAGAATTCTTAAAGGCGGAGACGGGCTTTCGATAACATGGTTTGTTCTGCTTGTGCCTGTCATAACCATTTTAGTCAAGACAGGCATGGCGTTTTATTTTTCAAGAGTCGGAAAGGCCGCGAGAAGCCCCGCGATTAGAGCGAGCGCCGTGGATTCTCTGAGCGACGTGTTCGTGGCTCTCGCCGCGCTTATAGGCATTGTCGGGGCCAAGTTCGGTTATACTTATCTCGACCCGGCGGCAGGGCTTGCGATAAGCGTCTGGATAATATACGCCGGATACAGGATCGGCATGGAGAATATTGATTACCTCATGGGCAAGTCGCCTGATAAGGCCATGATGGAGGAGATAAAGGCCGCGGCCTTGGGCGTCCTCGGGGTAAAGGACATAAATACGGTTCGCGCCCATTACATAGGGCCCTTCATACACGTGGAGATACACATAGAGGTGCCGAAGTATCTTTCCACATTCGACTCTCACGCCATATCCAAAGAGGTCGAAAGGGCTATCGGGAAGATAAGCGCAATAGAAAAGGCATTTGTCCATATAGACCCGGTATGAAGATTACACCCTTTTCCAAAGGGGGGTTAGGGGGGATTAAGCTTGCTACCTTTAACGTCAACTCGGTGAGGGCGAGGCTTCCGATACTCGCTTCGTTCCTTAAAAAAGCCGCCCCTGACGTGCTTTGCATGCAGGAGACAAAGGTAAGGGACGAGGATTTTCCGGAGGCCGCGTTCAAGGAACTCGGTTACAAGAGCGTCTTTTCCGGCGAGAAGTCTTATAACGGGGTCGCAATATTGAGCAGGCTTCCCATGAAAAACGTGGTCAAGGGTTTTCCGGACGGGAGCGAAAAGGCCCGCATAATAAAGGTCGAGGTAACGGTTCCCCCCCGACCCGCGCCGCTTGGCGCGGGTGCCCCGAAAGGGGGGTCGGGGGGGATTAAGGGAATAACCATCGTCAATACCTACGCGCCGCAGGGCGAGCATCCTCTCTCGATAAAATTCAAATATAAACTCGAATGGTTCAAGAAACTCTACGATTGGTTCGACTCTGATTTTAACGCGAACTCTCTTCTCCTTTGGGCCGGTGATTTCAACGTCGCTCCCGAGGCTATTGACGTGCACGACCCGAAAAGGCTGGACGGACACGTCGGATTTCATCACGACGAGAGGGCTGAGATTGAAAGATTCAAGGAATGGGGGTTTGTCGACGTATTCCGTGTTCATGACAAATCGCAGGGAAAGTATACCTTTTGGGATTACAGGGCAAAGGACGGGGTTAAAAGAAATCTTGGCTGGAGGGTTGACCACATCTTCGCGACCCCCGCTCTTGCGAAAAAATCCGTTAAGGCTTGGATAGATATGGGTCCGCGGCTCGCGGAAAAACCATCGGACCACACGCCTCTTGTGGCGGAGTTTAAGGTTTGATGCTCTGCTATCGAAGCCGTTCATCCTTCGATAATCTCGGGACGAACGGAGGAACGGTTTGAAAACAAGGCGGATTTGCGGTATCCTTTCGTAAGCAAGATGTAATCGCGGAGATGTTCATGTCGAGCAGGGCTAAAATAAAAATACCTCACGATAAGGTGGCGGATTTTTGCAAGCGCCACCATATAAGAAAGTTCGCGCTCTTCGGCTCCGTGCTTCGGGACGACTTCGGCCCCGAGAGCGACGTGGACGTGCTTGTCGAGTTCGAGGAAGAACACGTGCCCGGGCTTATAAGGCTTGCCGGAATGGAGATAGAACTTGGCGAGATAATCGGGCGCAAGGCGGATTTACGGACAGCGGGAGACTTAAGCGTGTATTTCAGGAAAGAAGTTGTCGAGTCAGCAGAGGTGCAGTATGCCCGATAAAGACGATATTGCGCGCCTTAAGCATATGCTTGAGGCCGCAGAGGACGCCCTTTCTTTCGTTCAAAACAAAAACAGGAATTCGCTTGATACCGATAAAATGCTCAGCCTGTCTCTTGTAAGATGTGTTGAGATTATCGGAGAAGCGGCCTCCAAACTGAGTAAGGAATGTTATGCGGAATTTACCCGCGTTCCATGGAAGAATATTATAGGTATGAGGAACAGGTTGATTCACGCTTATTATGACATAAATCCGGATACCGTATGGAGCACCGTTACCGAAGACCTGCCGCCGCTTGTGGACGAATTGAAGAAGGTAATCATAAAAAGTAAAGCAAGCGAAACGTAAGATTATTTTATGGAATTTCTTCCTCCAAATGGCTGAAACTAAAAACATCTTCAACTCCATCTCTCAATCCTACGACCTCTGGTACGACACAGAGGGCAAACACATCTACGAGAGCGAACTTGACTGCGTAAGGCCTTTCATAAAAAACGGCGATAGAATAATAGAGGTCGGAGCAGGCACGGGAAGGTTCGCCATGCATTTTAAGAGCGCAATCGGCCTCGATCCTTCGCTGAACGCCTTAAGTATCGCGAAACGCAGGGGAGTCAAAGCCGTCTGCGGCAGGGGGGAAAATCTTCCTTTCAAAAATAATGTTTTCGATTGCGTTCTTTTCGTCCTCACCCTCTGCTTCGTAAGAAATCCCCTTATCGCGATTAAAGAGGCAAAGAGGATTTTAAAGGACAGCGGCCGCGCGGTAATCTGCTTTATCCCCAAGGATTCTTCGTGGGGAAGGCTTTACGAAGAAAAAAAGGAAAAAGGACATCCTGTTTACAAGGAAGCGGAGTTTTATACGTTCGAGGAGATAGAGGGGTTTCTCGGGAAAATCGGCTTTAGAGTTTTGCGCGTGAAAAGCGCTCTCTTCCAACCTCCCGAAGGAGAGCGGCTTAGAGAAAGGGTTTTTGACGGATATTCAAAGGATGCCGGATTTGTTTGTGTCGAGGCCGTTAAAGAAAGTTCTGCTTAAATTTTTTATCGTTCCCACGCCGGAGCGTGGGAACGATAAGCGACTTACCTGTTGCGCTTCGCCTAACCTAATCTTGCCCCGGGGTCTTTCCTTTTAAGGTTTTTAATGGCGGTGCGTTTCTTCGAGGTGAAGGAAGTTGTCTATCTCCTCCTCGATTACGGGCGCGAGGTCCGACGTGGTGAGTATTCCGCACACGACTCCGTTCTCCACCACAGGGAGCCTCCTTATCCTGTTTTTGCTCATGAGGCGCCCGGCCTCGAACACGTCGGTATCCGGAGAGGCCGTAACGACGTTTTTTTGCATGATGGCCTCCACCCTCACGGTGTCGGGGTTTTTGCCCTCCGAAAGCCAGCACGCGATGTCGCGGTCCGTAACAAACCCCTTAAGGTGCGTCGCGTTCGTTATCATGACGCATCCGACGTTGTCGTTTTTCATCTTGGTGGCGGCCTCTCTTATTGTCGTGTCGGGTTTTACGCAGACCAGATTTGTTTGCATCACATCTTTTATAAGCATCTTTTTGCCCTCCCCATGATATTTTGCGGAAAGACCCCGGGTAAAGTTTTCCGATAAGGAGATTGTAGCCCCGAAGGAGGCCTTGTCAAGGATGTAGTTTCAGGTTTTTATGGATACGCGGCAATCTTCGGGTTTTCTTGTGTGCAAAGGTGTTTTTTATTAGTATGATAAGTAAAAAATATGGAAAGCATCCTAAGGATTTTTATGCGGATGATTTTGAATTCAATGTATGCTCCGGTTGCCGTATTCCTCGCGGCAGTCATTTTATGCTCCATCGGGACGGTAAAGAGAAATTACACGTGGAGGGATGAACGCACTCTCGGCGGCGATACCGTTAAAAAATCTCCCCGCATGTATCGTCCTTATAATGACCTGGGGCTGGTATATTACGACGAGGGGCATTTAGAGGAGGCCGTAAACCATCTAAAAAAGGCATTAAGCTTAAGACCGGATTTTTTTAAGGCGCATAATAATCTCGGCCTTATTTATGCCGCATCCGGGCGTTACGCCGAAGCTTCCGAACATCTTAAAACAGTCTTGAGTTTGAAGCCTGACTTCGTGGAGGCTTACAACAATCTCGGGAATGTTTATTTTATGCAGAAACGGTTCGATGAGGCCATGGATAATTATAATATCGCATTAATGTTAAGGCCCGACCTGCCCCAAACATATTATAATATCGGCGTTCTATATGATGAGATGGGGTTGCTTGATGCGTCGTTGAAGCATTACGAAAGCGCGGCGAGATTGAATCCTTACGACGCGGCGGCGCATAACAACATAGGCATTATTCATGTCAAGCAGAAGGAGTTCGGCAAGGCTGTCGGGGAGTTTCAGGCTGCATTGGCGCTGAATCCCGTTGATGCGACGGCTCGTTATAACTTGGGGCTTGCCTATATGGACATGGGGTTAAGCAGCAAGGCAAAGATTGAGTTTGAAACTGCCTTGAAGTTGAAACCGGATTTTCTTTCGGCACGCGAATCTCTCGAATTACTCTCGGAAAAATTCGAATCAACCGGGCATAATTAGATTATGGTAGAGAGGCGTGAATACGGGTTTGCATCAGCATGGCGGCAATGGTTCGCCTCCGATACTGCGTATGGACGCGGCGGAGTCTTTATGGAGCAGGGTATATATAGAGTCGTCAATCTTTCCTTGTTTTTTCATATTACGGAGAATAGCTCATAACTTGCCCCTTTCTTTAAGATTAGACGAAGCGTAATATCGCCATTCCCCTTATTGTTAAGATAAAAGATGCGGCGACAGATGCGGTGAAAACCGTTGACTTTTCGCGCCTTCCAAAATAGAATTAGAGCGTAAGGAGAGGTTTGCCCCTTTTCAAAGGGGAGTCAGAGGGGATTTGAGGTTTCCCATGGACGAGAGGTTTACTGAAGTCATTCCCGGTCTTGAGGGCATACCTGCCGCCGAATCCGCGATAAGTTACATAGACGGAGAGGCAGGGATACTCGAATACAGGGGCATACCCATAGAGGAACTTGCGGAAAAGAGCAATTACCTCGAAACCGCCTATCTCCTGACCTTCGGAAAACTTCCCTCCACTCCCGAGTTCGAGAAGTTCACCAACGACGTTACCAATCACACAAGGCTTAAACTGAAGATACTCCGCATGATGGAGCTTCTGCCCGAGAGCGGGCATCCCATGGAGTATCTGCAGGCCGTAACGTCCGCCATGGGCATGTATTATCCGGCAAGGAACACCTTGGACGAAGACGTCCGGTACTGGTCGGTCGTCAGGCTCATAGCGAAACTTCCGACCATCGTTGCGGCCTGTTACAGGCTCCGTCACGGGGACGCACCCATTCCTCCGAATAACGGACTTTCCTTCGCGGCTAACTTCTACTACATGCTTTTCGAGAGGGAACCCGACCCGCTCATAGAGAAGATAATAGACAGCGTTTTCATACTGCACGCCGACCACACCATGAACGCCTCGACTTTTTCGGCTCGCGTCGTGGGCTCGACCCTGGCCGACCCCTACACCATAGTCTCGTCCGCCATAGGAACGCTTTCAGGGCCTCTTCACGGCGGGGCGAACGAAGAAGTGATAAAGATGCTCATAGAGATAGGCCCAAAGGAAAACGCGAGGGCTTATATAGAAGGCAAGCTCGAAAGAAAGGAAAAGATACCGGGTATCGGGCATAGGATTTATAAGATAAAGGACCCGCGCGCCTCGATTCTGCAGCATTACGCGAGGGCGCTTTTGTGCAGGGAAGGCCTTGTTTGCTCTCCTCTGGTCGAGACGGCCGAGGAGGTGGAGAAGGTCGTGCAGGAAAAGTTGGCCAAAAAGAAGATTTATCCGAACGTGGATTTTTATTCCGGAGTAGTCTTTACGGCCATAGGCATAGAGCCGGAACTCTTTACCCCTATATTCGCCGCGGGCAGGGTTTCGGGGTGGCTCGCCCACTGGCTCGAGCAGCTTAAAACGAACCGCATCTACAGGCCCGACCAGAAATACGTAGGCCTCCGAAACAGGCCCTACGTGCCGGCCATGGACAGGTAGAGGTTTTCCGCTTTCGGGGCACCCACGCCTCAGCGTGGGTCGGAGGGGATTTGGCGGAAAAGCAAGATTAATCCCAAAAAAGGGGGGCGTCATGTATTACAAAAAAAGAATCGGTATTTTTCTCATGGTTTTTCTTTTGTGCCTCATCGGTTTATCCGGGGCCGAAAAGAAGGCCGAGCCTGTCGGCGCGGTGGTGGCGTGGACGGGAGACGTTTCGATATTTCGCGAGGGCGAGGGTAAAAAGATCCAGGTGAAGAAGATGGAGCCGCTTTACGCAGCCGACACGATATTGACCGAGGTTAATTCGAGGGCCAAGATTTTGATGAAGGACGATAGCATCATAAGTCTCGGGCAGAACGCGAGCGTGAAGGTTAAGGGTTACGTATACGAGAGGAAAGGCAACTTCCGGAGCGCGGCGTTCAGGATAGTAAGCGGGAACGTGCGCGCCATAGTCGGGAGCTTTTTCCGCGGCAAGGGTTCGTTCTTCAAGATAGAGACCCATACCGCCGTAGTCGGCGTAAAGGGCACGGATTTCATAGTCGCCACGAAGGGCAAGGAAACCGAGATAATCACGATAGGCGGCGACGTCTATGCCGCCAACATCTCGCCTTCCATTTCTAAAGAGGTCGTGGTTTCTGCCGGCCATACGTCAACCGTGGCCGAGAACGCGCCCCCCACTTTGCCGGAGCCGGTTTCCGAAGAACGTATGGACGAACTTATCGAGGATACCGCCATACCGGTGACGAAGCCGCTTGAACTCGCGGAAGAGGGTTGCGTATCGTGTCATAACGAGGTGGCGGTGTTCGTCAGCAAGCAATCGTATCAGCACCCGGACACGCTTAATAAATGCGCGGTATGCCACATAAAGGAGAACGTAAAGGAATCAAGCGTTAACGTGGATTCTTACTCGACCGACAGCCTCGTGTTTTTGGATTTAAAGGAAGCCATGACCTACAAATTAAAGGTCAGGGTAAAAGACGGCCGGGGCAAGGAGGCCAAGTCCGAGACCCTTGAGGTAGTGCCTTCGAAGGTTATAGGAGGGTTTTTTGCCGATAAGACTCCGTCCGGCATAAGCGGCTTGAGGGTTTCAGAGGTCGGTAAAGGAGTTTTTGCTTCAATCACGCTGGCATGGAAAACGACAAAGCCGTCGTTGTCGATACTTGAGTATGGAGATTCCGAGAAACTCGGCAACACGGTTTACGGAGTTCCCGAGCAATATGTCACGGAGCACAGGCTTTTAATAGACAAGGTGCAGCCCAAAGAGAAGTATTATGTTCGCGCCGTTGCCGAGGACGTATCGGGCAACAAGTCCGTTTCCGAGCCGATTCAGTTCAAGCCAAAGAACATCGAGGCAGCCAAGCCGGCCGAAGCGGAAGTGGAATCGGAATTGGCCGTGAATAAAATATCGATAGCGAGGGTCGGGAGACGGCTGGCTCTTATGTGGAAAACCACCAAGCCCGCCAAGACTACGGTAATGATAAGCGAGGTTCTTCCCAAAGAGAAGATAGCCGGCATGGACCCGCATTATCCGGGCTTTAGGAATTCAGCGGATACCGGGATGAATTCTTGCGAACTGTGCCATGGCAGAGGCACTCACAAGCGCGCCTCTCATCCGGTAGGAACGGTAGATTGGTCTAAGGCGACGAGGCCGGCGGACGTGAAGCTTGGCGACGGGCTGCAGATGCTTTGCTCGACATGCCATGGCCCTCACGGCTCAGGCTTCCCTCATACCATGAGGAAAGAAGAACCAAAGCTCTGCGACTCTTGCCACGGCATCAAGCGGTAACGTCAGGGTGTTTCGCGGGGGATAGGGGTGTCTTCCTTATCCCCCAAATCCCCCCTAACC
>JBAQMW010000260.1:0-2190 GCA_049303155.1 Thermodesulfobacteriota bacterium
CCCCAACGGGGAGAGGGTAGGGTGAGGGGGAAAGGAGGTTTGAAATGAAGAGAGGATTAATTTTAACGGCAACGGTTTTCGCGTTTTTGGTTTTTGTTGCTGCGGCGTTTTCAACGTCCGCTGTCCAAAGGGTTACGGCAAAGGAACTTAAGGCCATGCCCGTTGCCGACGTATTTATCCTCGACGCGAGGAGCAACGGCTCGTATAACGCAAGCAACGCGAAGATAAAGGGCGCAATAAGAATACCTCCCGGCGAACTTCAGGGCAGGCTTTCGGAGATTCCGAAGGACAAGTTGATTATAACCTACTGCACGTGACCCGACGAGGCATCGAGCGCACGTGTGGCGCTCATACTCATGGAGAACGGGTTTAAGGATGCAGGGGCGCTTTTGGGCGGCTTTGACGCGTGGGTTGACGCGGGGGGAGCGGTGGAGCCGAAGGACTGAATCTTGGCAAGGCTTTTGATAAAAGGGCGTAAAATACCTTTTTCTTATTTTGCGGCGGACTGAGATGGTTTTAAAAAAAGGCAAAGAACTCAAAAACGTCTCTCTTTTTTCCGAACTTGACGCGACGGAACTCGCCCTCATCAATACCCATTGCGAGGAGGTCTCGTTTCCGAAGGATTCTTTTATCTTACGCGAGGATGATTCCGGGGGAGACCTTTATGTAATACTTTCCGGCGCGGCGGGCATAGTCATCGCGAGCCGCGACGGGAAGGAGTTTTTGCTCGATGAACTCAAGAAAGGCGATTTTTTCGGGGAACTTTCGCTTCTTGACGGTAAACGCCGTTCCGCGGCGGTAGTGGCCCAAAGCGACGTCAGGCTTTTGATGCTCAAGAGAGAATCGTTTTTGAAGGTGATGGCGAAAAAGGCCGGCATAGCAATAAAACTGCTTTCCGTCACGGCAAGGCGCCTTAGGGAGGCGGACGAAAAAATCAAGATGCTTTCTTTTCTCGACGCCGCGAGCAGGGTGGAAAAGGCCATCGCGAAGATAGGAGAGACGGACGGCGTAAGGATGGCGGACGGCAGGATTAAAATCGCCGGCGTAACCCATCGGATGCTCGCCGTGCGCACAGGGGTTTCGAGAGAGGCCGTGACAAAGGCCGTAAAATCCCTTGTCTCCGGCGGCGCGGTAAGGCTTAGCGGCAAAGGCATTGTTTTTTTCCCCGTCGTGTTACGTCGCCGCGAAAATTATCTCGATAATCTGAGCGGCGTTAATTGCGACGACGTCGAAAAATAAAGTCCCCGAAGAGGGAGCTTTAGGAGAGGTTCTCGTATTCCGTAGATAGGTAGCAGCGGATTAAACGTCTTTGGGTTTTTTTCCGGAACCCGAAGACGTTTTTTTTAATTTTTCGGTAGTGATAAAAGTCATGCATTTCGATTGCCAAGGGTGTTATTTTATATGTGTATGAAGAAAAGAGCCGCGTTTTTCCTGTGCGTTGTTTTAACCGCGTTTTTGATTCCAACAACGGTTTTTTCCGTTGAAAAGGAACTCTCTTCCGAAGACCTCGTCAGTGAAGTCGAGAAGGCCGGCCTTGCCGAGGGCAAGCCGCTCGACAAAGGGCTTCTTTTCTTCGACCAAGACGGAAAGAAGTTTTACCTTAAAGAATATTTCAACGAGAAACCCCTCGTGATAGGCTACATATTCACGAAGTGCCCGGATGTGTGCCCGAATATAGCCGAGTCAATAAACCGCGCGGCTGAAAAAGGGAGGCAAGAACTCAATGATTCCTTTAACGTGCTTCTTGTGGGATTCGACGCGGGAAACGACACTCCTAAAAACTTGAAAGGCTTTTCCGAAAGGTACGCCGTAAGAAAAGGCATACGTTTCATTGGTTCCGACGCTTCGACGATAAAGGCCCTTACCGAAAGGACGGGATTTTTCTTCAGAAAGAAAGACGGCGGCTGGTTCGACCACATGGACATGGTGACGATAGTTGATAAAAACGGGATTATTTACAGGCAGATCTACGGCATAAGGGCGTCGGAGGACGAACTCGTCCGGACGTTAAGGGAACTCATTACCGGTGTTGCGCCTGAGGCAAGGCCCATAACCTTGGTCGAGAAGATAAAATACTTTTGCTACAAGTACGACAAGGCGAGCGGAAGATATGTTTTCGATTATTCGCTCGTTTTCGGCATGCTCCTTGAGTTTATCGTTATTGCCACGGTAGTGATTACAATATGGGGC
>JBAQMW010000261.1:0-4949 GCA_049303155.1 Thermodesulfobacteriota bacterium
CCGTAAACGTGTATCCTCCTGCTCCCACGTTATTCCTGGTCACCACATTGGTGGCGCCTGTCCCATCGCCCCATATGGTCGCCCTTCCGTTATTGGTAAAGACATTATAGTTAAGGAGGTCGGGAAGCGCAGAGTGCTTAATCTGCCTCGGGCTAAATCCTCCGGACGTAGGACTTGCGCCGATTGCCACATCCACGTTCTCGTTAGGATTGCACGTTACGGTTATAGCGCCGGTAGCGTCGTTTGCCGCCCCTGACAGGACATCATAATTCCCGAAGTTAACGGCAGTGGTATTTACGGTGCAAACCCCAAAAGCGGAGCCTGCCATGAGGAGGCATGAAAAAACAGCAAGGGCAACGACCTTAAAAAATCTCATTCCAAAGTCTCCCTCTACGCGGGCCGCAAGGATTCCCCTCTTTTACAAAGGGCGGAGTAACCATCCGAAGGATGGGTCGGGGGGGATTAAGAATTCCATGCGTTGCCGTTGGTTTTAATTATACCAGAACCTTGAGTTTTGTGATAAGAAATAATGAATTTATGCCACTTTGTCATTCCCGCGGTCTTTTTTACCTCCTCTCCCCAGCGGGGAGAGGATTGAGGTGAGGGGTCTTTAATTTTCCTTTCCTATAAATTCTACAATTACGTCCCCCTCACCCTACCCTCTCCCCCTTGGGGAGAGGGAATAAAAAAACTAACGGCTTGACAACACAGTTGCTCACTCACCCCTCCCCCTACTCAAGAAGAAGCAGAACCTCCACCCTCCTGTTGGCCTGAGCGCATTCCCTGTCCGCGGTACTGCACACCGGGTTCTTCTTACCCAAGCTGATGGTCTCGCGTATCTGCTCCTCTTTAATGCCGCTTGAAACAAGATAACTCTTTACAAAGGCGACCCTCTTTCCCGCAAGGGCTTTATTATATTCATCACTGCCGAGGCTGTCGGTATAACCTCTTATGACCGCCTTAAGATTAGGATTAAGTTTTGCCAGGCGCGACAATTCCTTTAGAGCCGGAACGTCCCATTTTACGGGCGTATCGCTCGCTAACTTGAAATGGATTACCCTTAAAAACGGCGTCGCTCCGGCCACCGTATCGGCTATTTTAGCGGCCTGCTCCGCGCCGTTAACAACAGTAATCTCTTGCTCTTTAAGTTCCTCTCCCTGAACCGGCGAGGAGGCAGGCTCCACTTCAATAGGCACTATTACAGTCATCCTGACGCCGGCCTCGGAAATGGCCTCCTCTTCAACCACCTCTACAACTGCCGGCTCAGGCGCAGGAACAGTCTCCGCCAATGGAACTTCCGCTGCTTCGGGAACAAGAATCGCCGAAGGCGCTTCTTCCTTCAAAACCTCTTCAACAGGCGCGCCTGCGTCCGACCCGCTCTCCGAGCGGGTACCCCGTTGCGGCGCGGCCTCGAAAAGGACATCCTCTTTAACCACCTCTACAACTGTCGGCTCAGGCGCAGGAACAGGCTCCGCCAATGGAACTTCCACTGCTTCGGGAACAAGAGGCGCCGAAGGCGCTTCTTCCTTCAAAACCTCTGCAACAGGCGCGGGAGTTTCCGGAGCGGCCGCGGCCGGGAATTCTTCCGCAACAACCGGCGCGACAAAGAATTCCTCTACGATTACTTCCGTAAGTTCCTCCGGCATCATGCAAACAATCTCTCCGATATTTACCATCACTTCCGCGCTTTCAGGTATGGTCACGTTAAAATCGCACTCCTTCTTGTTAAAGAAAACCTTTGCCCCATACTCGCCTGGAGAAACATTCTCGAAATAGAATTCCCCGTCCTTTCCGACAAGACCGTCAATCCCTTCGGCTTTGCTCAGGGCAGGCTTTTTGTCCCCGGCGAAGAGCCGCAATATCGTGTATTCGACCGCCTTCCTCCTGCCTTCTGTCTCGACAAAGACCCTGCCGTAAAAGCCCTGCTCTTTCTTTATGTCGAAGGACACTATCGAGCCGCTCCTGTAAGGCGGGTTTATGTAAAGGCTCAAGGCGGGGATGCCGTAATCTATCGGTATGTCGTCTTTTTCTATGCCAAGCCTGTTGTCGGCAAAACTCCGGACGACCGGCACTATTGCCTCGCCGGAAGAATCCGTTTTGCCGACCTCGTTGCCGAAATAACTCACCCTTACGCCGGGGAGGCCGCCTGTCTTGACCTTGGCAAAACTGTCGTTTATCGGGCGGCTCAAGAACGCCGTCGAATCTATGTAGCCGATTCCGCCGCTTGCCTGAAGCGTGTAGTTAGAGTCTCCGTCCATGTCGAACCAATCGGCCTCGTATATTCCGTAGTCGTTCTGATAGCGGACGTCGGCGGTCCTGTTCGTGTATTCGTCGTGCGCTTCCTCTTCCGCCCTGAATCCGATGCCTGTGCCGAGGGGGAGGTTTCTCTGCACTCCGGCTTTCTTTATTGTATCGTCTTCAAGCCTCGAGTAGTTCGCGCTCGCGGAGAATTCCTTTCCTAAGTAGGCGTGGATGCCGGCGAAAATCTCCTGCGACGTATCGCCGTCGGTCTCAGTGGAACTCAGCCTCGCGAAGAACGCGACGCTCCTCGTGATTGACCTGTTATACGCCGCCGCTTGCCGGAACGTCTCTTCTCCCGAATGCATCTTGCTACCGGAAAATTCCAGAGAAACGGATCCGATTTTCTTTCCTCCGCCGTAACCAATGCCGGCGCTCCACTGAAATTCGGCCTTATCGCTAGAGGGCTTTAGCGAAACATTGCTGAAGTCTCCCGAAAATCCGCTTAAAGACAACGCCGCGGTAACGCGGCGGCTTCTGAAGACGTATCCGAGCCGCGCTCCGTAACCACTTTCCCCTTCGCTTTTGCTTATTGAGAAGGCCGCGTCAAGGGCGCCTCCTACAACCGGCGCGAGAACCGTTGCCGAAGACCCGGCGTTAAAAAGACCGTCTTTCAACTCAAGGGCATAGCCCGCCTTTAAATCGTCCGAAAACCCGTAGTTATGGAGAGACATGAATACCGGGTCTCCGTACGAAAAATTCTTGTCTCCCAAATCTTCCCTTATAAAGCCGGCCCCGTAAGAATACTCGTGCAAGCCCTTTTTCAAAAGGCCGTCGGAATAATAAAACGGGCTTTCGACCTCGAACTTTCTTCCGTAGATGTCTTTTATCACAATCTTCGCGTCTCCGAGGCCCACGGTCGCGGGCACGTCCGTGAAGGTGAATTCCCCCGGCAGGAGTTTCTCGCGCCGCACTAACATTTCGTTTACATAGACCTCCACCTCGGACGGGGTCTCGACCGCGCCGCTAAGGGTTAGCGACGGAAACCTCAAAAGATAAGGGTCTATGGAGTAGTTTTTGGTGAAACTGAACCCTCCGAGGGTCAGACCTCCGCCAAGCGGGCCGCCCGCTGTGGTGAAGTCTCCGGCAACGGAGGTGGTAAGGTTAGCCCTGTCATCGGTCCTTACGGAGGTGAGAAGCCTTACTGTCTTTTCATCGTCTTCGGTTTTAAGATGATTGAAGGTGGACACGGCAAAATAATCGCCAAGCCTCGCGCCGAGTTCGGCTGAAAGATTGAAAACGGAATTATCCTTGTCGTAATACGCGCCGTAATTGAGGAAAGCCGAATTGTAAGAGGGATATACTACGCTATATGGCCTTTGGTACGAGAGGTTAAGGCTTGTGCTTTCGAAAAGGCTCGGCAAGACGTGTATCTTTAGCGCGGCTTCGCGTTCGTCTATCTTGAAATCCAACCCTTCGACCGAAGAAAGGGATACATAGGATTCTCCCTCGAAAGACTTTTCTTTCCATGCCGTCTTAATCCCCCCTAACCCCCCTTTCGGAAAGGGGGTAACTTTTTTAAGCCGGGTTTTCTCGAAGTCTTCTTTTTTGAGCCACAGGTCGCTATCGATTCGAACGGCGAATACGTCTCCCATGGCCTCTTCGTTCAAAAAGGCCTTTAAAATCAAAAACTCTTCGGAAAAGGCCTCTTTCGAAGATGCAAGAAAGGCAAGCAGGAAAAATAAAATCTTAAGGCGAGCACATATCCGGGCTGACATCCATGCGGTCACTAATGGCCGTCCTGTCGGTGTCTATTTTAATCTTAATCATCTTCACGCTCGCGCAAACGTCTTTTGGTATCTCCGTTGAAAAGGGTTTGGCCTTCCCGCGGTGCACGTACCAGCCCGCGAGGTCTTTCTTGAAAACCTCATTGTCTTTGGCGTCGAACCCCTCGACGTGCGCGGTTTTCACGAGCTCGTGCACGTTTCCGCTGTTCTTGATTGAAAACGACAACACCCCATTTTTAAGGGACTTGGCGTCAATGATTGCCTCAGCCTTGACTTTTGCGGGACTTACGAAGACAGGCACTCCGATCTTCATGAGTGTCCGGAGATACGCGCCTTCGGGCTGCTTTTCCTGAGGTTCGGGCACTTCCTCTATGAATATCCTGTAGGTCTTTTCAGCATCCGTTGCCGGATATTTTACGCCGAGCCTCAGTATCCTCTCTTCCTTGCCCTTTATGATAACTATCTTGGGGAAAAGTATCACTTCCTCGGTAGGGGTCAATACGTCTTTAGCCTCCGCGTCCTGCTCCCACAGAAACGCCGACATCTGCACGGTGAGATTGTCGTCCGAGTTGTTCTTTATTGTAACGATGTCGGTCTTTTTGCCGGAGGCTATGAAGACCCGCACCGGGCTTATGGTGAAATCGGCGGCAAAGAGCTTCTCCGCGTGAAAAGCGAAAAGCGGAAAAACAAATAAAAAAATCAGAAGATACCGGAGATGCAAAAGCGAGGCAGGGTTCCCGTTGCCGCGAAGCCTTGCAACGGGAAGCGCCGGAATGTATGGAAAGAAAAGGGCTGATATTCTCATTAGATAAAAATACCCGTATTTTCGGCGTAAGTCAATAAAAAAAGGGGGCAAAGCCCCCTTTTTTTATATTTCTGTAACTCAGGGCTTTAGCCCTGAGACATCAACCCTAAAGGGTTGAG
>JBAQMW010000262.1:0-3575 GCA_049303155.1 Thermodesulfobacteriota bacterium
CTGCCGGACGGCACGATGAATTAACAGGCCTCTGCGGCACGCAAAGTATAACGCAAGTTAAAGCATTAAGGGTGCAGGCGTCACGCCTGCCTTGACAGAAGCCTTATTAGGGCTATGATTTAATAAAAGGAGGTTTTTACGGTGCCTCCCTTTTCTAAAGGGAGGTCAGGAGGGATTATGGCGATAGAGAGGACAACCAAAGAAGAGTTGAAGAAAAAGATGGAGAGCGGAGCGCCTCTTACGGTAATAGACGTGAGGAATCCGGTTGATTACGGAAAAAGCAAGGTAAAGATAAAAGGCGCCGTAAGAATGAGCCTTGACGACGTGGAAAGGTTACCCCCTTTTACAAAGGGGGGTAAGGGGGGATTAACGAGATGCGCCGGGTTCGACCCGAAAATCGAGGCCGTCGCCTACTGCACGTGAACGCAGGAACACTCCGGCGCGCGTGCCGCGCAGATACTCTTGGATAAAGGTTTTCGCAAGGCAACGGCTTTACTCGGAGGTTTTAACGAATGGGCGGACGCCGGGTATCCGGTCGAGAATAAGTAGGCAGGCAGGGCTGAGCTCCCCGCCGCTTAAGATTGCGGGGACAGGCTCTGCACCCGCAATGTTTTAACTTGCTTCGTGGTGAGGCTTATTGATTTATTCCTTAGCGTCTTTTGCCTGGCTTCCTTGGTTGAATGAGGTTATCCCTGCCCAGCAGGCGTTCGAGGGCGTCTTTTTTGAGGATGCCCTTTTCTATTATCAGCTCCCTTATCGTAATATTCCTTCCTGCCGCTTCCTTGGCGATCATGGCGGCTTTTTCATAGCCTATCACGGGGTTAAGAACCGTCGCGAGGCCGACTGACTTTTCGAAGTGCTCAAGGCATCTTTTTTTATCCGCCGAGATTCCCTCTACGCATTTTTTTGCAAAGGCCTCTATGGCGTTCGCGAGGATTTCAACGGATTGCAATACGTTATAATTTATTACCGGCATCATGACGTTCAGCTCCAACTGTCCGGCTTGAGCCGCCGCTGCAATCGCGAGGTCGTTTCCCATAACCTGAAACGAGACCATATTCAGCATCTCCGCCATTACAGGGTTTATCTTTCCCGGCATTATGCTTGAGCCCGGCTGCATAGGAGGGAGTTTTATCTCGGAAAGCCCCGTCCTCGGCCCGGAACTTAAAAGGCGAATATCGTTTGAGACGCGTATGAGTTCGATTGCGAGGGCGCGGAGCGCCCCCGAGAACTCGACGAAATCGGCCATGCTGTTCGTGGCCTCTATCGCGTTCTCATGGCGTTTTAGACCCTTTATGCCTGAAATTAAAGAGAGGGTTTTGACCATCATCGCGCCGTAGCGAGGGTGGGCGTTTAAGCCCGTGCCTATCGCCGTGCCGCCGATACCGAGGGATTTTAAGGGCAGGGAGGACTCTTTTATTCTTTCGGCGCATCTTTTCACGCAGTCCGCGTAGGAGAGAAATTCCGCTCCGAGCGTTATGGGCACGGCGTCCTGAAGATGAGTCCTCCCGGATTTCATCACTGCCTTGAATTCCCGCGCCTTTTTCCTGAACGCCGATTCGAGGAGAGAGAGGGAATGAAGAAGATTTCCGGTCATGGTAACGGCGGCGAGGCGCATTGCCGTCGGGAACACGTCGTTAGTGGACTGCGCCATGTTGACGTGGTCGTTCGGGTGGAGTTTCGTGTAGGCGCCTTTTTTTTGCCCGAGCAGCTCAAGCGCCCTGTTGGCTATGACCTCGTTTAAGTTCATGTTATGGGACGTGCCTGCCCCGGCCTGATAGACGTCAACGATGAACTCGTTCGCAAATGAGCCTTCCATTACCTCTTTTGCGGCGCGGGCTATCGCAGAGGCTTTTCTTTTGTCGAGAAGCCCGAGCCTTGAGTTGACAATGGCTGCGGAGAGTTTAATCATGGCCGTTGCTTTTACGAATTCCGGTTTCGGACGGATGCCGCTTATGCGGAAGTTTTCGCTTGCCCTTGCGGTCTGTATCCCGTAATACGCCTTGGCCGGGACCTTCATCTCGCCCAATGTGTCTTTTTCGATTCGGAACCAAGGGGTCTTTGCCATGCGGTCAACCCTTTATCATTTTTTTGTCCGGGACGAGAGGGATTTTCAAGAGGATGTGCCCGGCTAAAGTTTCCTCGGTTTCTCCGTCAAGGAGTATCTGAACCTTTTTTACTTCCGGAAAATTAAGCGCGAGAGTGTTGACTATCGAGTATATGGTGAGGAGTTCGCCTTTCGAGCCTCCGGGATGCTTGGATGAAAGCTCGCGGCTCCAGTTTGCGTAGGCTACGTCTTTTACGATTTTTATCGAGATGAGTTTCGCGCCCTCCGGTATCGTCGGACTGAGTTTGTCCTTCGCGTTCGGCCCTTTTACGAGTTCTTCGAGGGCCGCGCGGAGTTCGTCTTCCGGTTCGCCCTTCGGTATCCTGCGGCTCGCGGCCTTGAGGGCTTTGCCTGTATCGTTACTGAAAAATACGTCTATGACCTTGTAGGCTATCGGCAAAGGCTCGGTCTTCGCCGGAGCTTTTGGCGGAGCCGGTTTCGTGCCTAAGAACCGCTCGCCCAGGAAGGCGAAAAGCGCGACGCAGATTATGAACGTTACGAGCGTCGCCGCGAGAACGGTCGAGATGCAGCCTTTTTTTTGAGCCATATTTCCCTTTTGTCATTCCCGCGGTCTTTTGAGCGGGAATCCATATTTTAAGAGCCTATCCTTACGAGTTCGGGTTTTATTCCATTGTCATTCAAAAACCTCCGTCCGACGGTTGTAAAGCGTTCAGGGGAGTCTGTTACGAAAAACCTTCTTTGCGGGGGCGAATCGCCTTTCCTCATAGTTCCCTCTTGAAGGAGAATCCTCTTTACCTCGATCGATACGGCGCAGCCCGAGTCTATGAGCGATACGTCTTTTCCCATGACGGATGAGATGGTGTTTTTAAGGAGCGGGTAATGCGTGCAGCCCAGAAGCAGCACGTCTATCCCTTCTTTTTTGAGGCTGCCTAAGTAAATCTCCGTAGTCAGGCGGGCCGGCTCGTTATCCGTCCAGCCTTCCTCGGCAAGAGGCACGAAAAGCGGGCAGGCCTTCGCGAAGACCGAGATATTCGGGGATACGGTTTTTATGGCGTCCGGATACGCGTTGCTTCTTATGGTTCCTTCCGTGCCGATGACGCCTATTTTTTTATTCTTCGTTTCCCCTGCCGCCATTCTCGCGCCCGGCTCTATGACCCCGATGACCGGGACGGAAAGCTTTTTTTTCAGCGCTTCGAGGGCGTAGGCGGATGCCGTGTTGCACGCGACGACGAGAGCCTTGATGTCGAATGTGGTTAGAAACTCCGCTATCTCGAGCGAATACCTGATGACGGTATCCGCGGACTTTGTTCCGTACGGCACGCGCGCCGTGTCGCCCAAATAGACGGTGTTTTCTTCCGGTAAAACCCTTACGAGTTCCTTGAGCACCGTAAGGCCGCCTATGCCGGAATCGAATATGCCGATTGGTTTGTCGCTCATGCCTTTTAAAAGTCTATGTAATAGAAGGGTTGTTGTCAACCTAAAACTGTGCTATGTATCTGTAAGGAGC
>JBAQMW010000263.1:0-4656 GCA_049303155.1 Thermodesulfobacteriota bacterium
CGCTTAATGACGGAATCCTCACGCTGAAAGTAGAATGCGAGGTGAAAGGGGTTTATGTCGACAGATTCGACTGGACTGATAGAAGCGCGGCGCTCGCCCTCGTAGACCCTTTCGGAAAGATTTTTAACAGTTCGACAGGTGCGCTTGTAGATGGAGCGATTGTTACGATTGTGAATGTCTCAACCGGGCTTCCGGCGATTGTTTACGGAGCTGACGGGGTGAGCGAGTATCCGGCTACGATTACTTCCGGAGGAATCGCGACCGATTCTTCCGGCAACGTCTATGATTTTCCGCCCGGAGAATACCGCTTTCCGGTTATTAGTCCCGGCGCCTACCGGATAGAGGTTATTGCCCCGGCCGGGTATACTTCGCCTTCCTCTGTGGCGACCTCCGTGCTTCAGATGTTACAGGGCGGCCCGTTTGCCATAGTGGAACCGGGCTCGCGCGGCGAAGACTTCGTCCTAAACCCGGGGCCCGCCATTCATATAGATATACCCATTGACCCGTTATCATCGAGCCTTTTTGTCAGTAAGACCGCGTCCAAAGACAATGTCTCAATCGGAGATTTTCTGCAGTACGAAGTAGGCCTCCAAAACACTTCTTTAGTTGTAATGACCGGCATAACTGTATTAGATACCCTTCCTCCGGGGTTCCGGTACAGGAGAGGCTCCGCTAAAGTGGACGGCCTTAAAGCGTCCGACCCGTCTATTTCTTCCGACGGACGCACGTTGAGTTTCGGCCCCTTAACCCTCGCCCCCGGCGTTACCACGGTGGTAAGGTATGTCGTTGAGGTGTCGGCCGGGACAAGGGCGGGCGAGGCAATAAATACGGCGTTCGCGGCCGCCGGAGGGATAAGTTCCAATTCAGCGAGAGCGACGGTCAAGGTCAAGGAGGAATTTTTCCGCGATAAAGCCATAATCTTAGGCAGGGTCAGCGACGCTCCTTGCGGTGAGGACACAGCCGACGCGCCCGGAGTAAAGGGGATAAGGATATATCTCGAGGACGGGACTTACGTCATTACGGACTCGAACGGCATGTATCACGTCGAGGGAGTGGATCCCGGGGCGCACGTGGTGCAACTCGACAAGAAGACAGTGCCCGAGGGCTATGAGATTGCGCAATGCGCGGACAATACGCGTTTTGCGGGCAACGATTTTTCGCAGTTCGCGGAACTGGAGGGAGGCTCGATGTGGAGGGCGGACTTCAGGATAAAGAAGCTTCCCGACCCGACAGGCGAAGTTTCCGTTGCCTTATGGAGTTTGTTTGATGGCGATACTGTCGAATATTCCGTGCCGATAAGCGTAAAGGACGTGCCGCTCGTTAACGCGAGGCTCATGGTGATGCTGCCTTCGGGCGCGTATTATTTGCCGGGGACGAGCGCGCTTGACGGCGAAGAGATAGCCGATCCTGAGGAGGCCGAGGGAGTTCTTATCTACAGGCTCGGAGACATCCCCGTCGGATGGGAGGAAGAGGTGCGTTTCAACGCGGGCGTCGTGCCGATTGAGGAAAACGGCGACATGAAGACCGTTGCGGTTTTGCTTTTCGATACAACGGCCGAGAAAGGCAAAATGACTCCGCCCGTTGATAACGTCATCACGCGCGTTGCGGTAGAGGAGAGGAATAGCGACGCGGCTATCGTCCTTAGGCCGCATTTTCCGGTTATGAGCGCGGAACTCGGAGACAAAGCCGTAAAGACGCTGAAACCGGTTGCCGAAGAGTTAAGGGCGCTGAATATCGTGCGTATATTCGTTACCGGGCATACGGACTCGACTCCGATACGGCCCGCGAACAGGAAAGTCTTCGTTGACAACCGCGCTCTTTCCAAGGCGCGGGCCGCGAGCGTTGCGCGTTATTTCATGGACTCGCTCGGGCTTAACCCTTCTCAGGTTATTGTGGACGGTAAAGGGGCCGACGAGCCGATCGCAAGCAATGCCGGCGAATCCGGCCGCGCCCTTAACCGCAGGGTCGAAGTGAGCGTTGAATCCGAGACCGTTAAAAACACGGTGAGTTTCGAACCCGTGCGGACCGAAAGCGCGGTGGAGATTGTCGCGACAAAAGGCAGCCGCTTTGCCAAGGCCAAACCGCCGTCCGACGGGAAGGCTTCTTCCAATATCGGTTATGCGGATTTTTCTGTTGATAAGGAATCAAAGGGTTTCGAGATACTCTGGCCGGCCGAGGGGTATTATCCGCCCATACCGAGCGTAAACATAGCGGTCAAGCACGGCGGCAATGAGAGGGTTTCGATTTTCCTTAACGGAGAACCGGTAAGCCCTTTAAACTTTGAGGACACGGTTAAAAACAACGACGCGACAGTGGCGATAACGCGCTGGAGGGGCGTTGACTTGAAAGAAGGCGATAATAAGTTCGAGGCGGCGCTATTTGACGAGACAGGCGCCGAGATCGGGCGCGTATCCAGGGTTACGCATTATTCGGGCGAGCCGGTTGAGGCTGTATTGGTTACGGATAAGTCAGTCCTTGTCGCCGACGCCAAAACGCCGGTTGTCATGGCAGTCCGTCTTACCGATAACTCAGGCAAGCCCGCGCGCGAGGGTGCGATAGGCGAATTTTTAGTGGTCCCGCCGCATATGGCTAAGTCAAAGGCCGGCGCGATAGATAAGGCCGCGCTTACGGCAATCGGAAAAGACGCCGCTCAATTCACGGTCGGAGAGGACGGGGTGGCTCTTATAGAACTCAAGCCTACGGCGCAAAGCGGGGAGGCTATAGTGAAGTTGAGGCTTGCCTCAGGCGAGCGCGAGGTGAGGGCGTGGGTCGCGCCGGAAGACAGGGATTGGATACTCGTCGGGTTTGCCGAGGGCACGGCCGGTTATAATACCGTCCGCGGCAATATCGAAAATATGCAGGCCTCGGACGGAGACGAGCATTTTTACGACGACGGGAGAGTGGCGTTTTTCGCAAAAGGCAAGATACAGGGCTCGTGGCTCATGACGGCCGCGTACGATTCCGGCAAGGACGCCTATAACGAGGGAAGCCTGCATCAAACGATAGACCCCGGCAGTTATTACACGGTTTACGGAGATTCGACCGAGCAGGGTTACGACGCCGCAAGTTCGAGAAAGCTTTACGTGAAGATGGAGAAAGACGCGTTCTACGCCCTCTTCGGCGATTACGACACCGGCCTTACCGTTACGGAACTCGGCCGCTACAACAGGAGTTTTAACGGGCTTAAATCCGAATACCGCTCCGAGCGTTTCGGATACACCGCGTTCGTCGCCGACACCGACAAGGCCTTTCAGAAGGACGAGATTTTGGGCGACGGCACGTCCGGCCTCTATAAATTGTCCCGGGAAAACATAGTGGAGAACTCGGAGAAGGTCGCAATCGAGACAAGGGACAGATTCAAGAGCGAGGTCGTAATCTCATCAAGGCCGCTTGCGAGGCATATTGACTACGACATAGACTACGGCGCCTCTACGATATTCTTTAAGGAGCCTATACCGTCGAAGGACGAGTTTTTCAATCCCATATACATAGTCGCGGACTACGAGTCCATGGACGCCGGCGACAAGAAATATAACTACGGCGGAAGGGCATACGCGAAAACCCTTGGCAGCGAGGCCGAGGTCGGCGCGACGCACGTGCACGAGGGGCGCATAGGCGCGGAGGGGAATCTTTACGGAGCGGACGCCACAGTCAAGGTAAGCGACGCGGTAAAGGTGAAGGCCGAAGCGGCCTACACGGAAAAGGAATCCGGAAGCCTCAATAGGAGCGGAACGGCCTACGTCGTGGAGGCGGCGCACGACGGAGCCAAACTGAACGCCAAGGCGTATGTGAGGGAGCAGAATTCCGAGTTCGGGCTCGGCCAGCAAAAGGGAAGCGAATCAGGAATGAGGAAGATGGGTGCCGAGGGCGCCTACCGCGTTGACGATAAAATAAGCTACAACGGACAGCTTTACCGCCAGTCTAATCTTTCTACCGATGCCGAGCGCGACCTCGGCGAGGCGAGGATTAACTACAGAGAAAAACATTATTCGCTTTATACAGGGCTTCGCCGAGTGGACGACCGCTTGGGCGACGGCACTGTGAATGATTCGACCCAGCTTACGCTCGGCGGGGCGTTAAGGGTGTTAGACGACCGTCTTTCTTTAAGTATTTCGCGCGACCAGTCAATATTTTCCGATAACAACAGCGTGGATTTCCCGACGCGCACCATCTTAGGCGCGGATTATAAGATTACCGAAAAAGCCTCTCTCTTCGCGTCGCAGGAATTCACCGACGGGAATGACGAGAGCGCCGAGGCGACTCGGCTCGGCATAAAGGCCTCATTGTGGAAGGGCGGGGAAGTCAATTCTTCGCTCGGCCGGAGTTTCAACGAGAACGGGGAGAGAATTTTTTCGAACACCGGAGTTAAGCAGAGTTTAAGCCTGACCGAGAAGTGGACGCTTGACGCGGGGCTCGATAACAGCTCTACGTTCAAGCATCCCGGCAATAAACCGTTCAACGTGAATACGCCTCCCGCCTCGGGCGGAGGCGAGGACTTCACGGCTATTTCATTGGGACTCGGCTACAGGGAGACGAATTGGGGATGGACGTCGCGTATAGAGACGCGCAACGCCGAGACTTCCGACAAATGGAGTTTCCTGACCGGCGTTTACGGGGAACCGGATAAGGGGCTCGGGGTAAGCCTTGGGCTTCGTT
>JBAQMW010000264.1:0-7181 GCA_049303155.1 Thermodesulfobacteriota bacterium
ACGCTGGGCGTTGTCAATACGGATTAAAAACGGATTTTACCGTGGAGAACGCCGCGGCTCCTGCCCTCGCCTTGACGCTTGCCGGCTTACCTGCTAAACTTCATTTCATATGACTGAGACAATCGTCGAGAGGTTCGAGGTAAAGCTTCTGATCATATTGGACGAGTCCGGTAACGCGGATTCCTCCCTCATGCCGCCTATTTCGGAAGACCTGATAAAAAAATTCTTCGAGACCTTAATCTTCGTGCGGACGTTCAACGACAGGGCATTGAGCCTTCAGAGGGAAGGACGCATTGGCACCTACGCCTCAATTTACGGGCAGGAGGCCTCCCAACTCGGGAGCGCCCTTGCAATCGAAAAAGACGATTGGGTGTTTCCGTCGTTTCGGGAAACTGCCGTAAATCTGACACTCGGTTATCCCGCGTGGCTCATGTTTCGCTACTGGGCCGGTGACGAACGCGGCATGAAGTGTCCGGAAGGGCTCAACATATTTCCTATGAGCGTTCCGGTCGGCAGTCATATAACCCATGCGGTCGGGGCGTCTCTGGCCATGAAACTTAAGGGAAAAAAGAGCGCGGCAGTTTGCTACTTCGGCGACGGAGGCTCTTCGAGGGGAGACCTTCACGAAGGCTTTAATATGGCGGGGGTTTTAAAGACCCCGACAATATTTATCTGCCAGAACAATCAATGGGCCATATCTGTTCCGAGGGAAAGGCAGACCGCGTCCAGGACTATCGCTCAGAAGGCGTTTTCCTACGGGTTCGAAGGCATACAGGTTGACGGGAACGACGTGTTCGCTGTTTATAAGGCTACGAAAGACGCGCTCGATAAGGCAAGAAGCGGAGGCGGTCCGACCTTCATAGAGTGCGTTACATACAGGCTGGACGACCACACCACATCGGACGACGCCTCAAGATACAGGAAAAAACAAGAGGTCGAGGAGTGGAAGGCTAAGGAGCCAATGATAAGGTTAAGGCTTTTCATGCAGAAAAAAGGCATGTGGAGCAATGACTACGAAGAGGGCGTCAAGAAGAACTCAGTTGAGGCCATTGACTCAGCCATAGCGGAAGAAGAATCGTTTCGGCCGTCCGAGCCCAAAGACATTATCGGCTTCACCAATTCCGAGCTTACCCAAAGGCAGATTAAGGAATTAAAGTTACCCCCTTTTACAAAGGGCGGGACACCCATCTGAAAGATGGGTCGGGGGGATTAGGACAGGGAATGGCAAGGATAAACATGGTCGAGGCCATTAACATGGCCTTAAGGCAAGAGATGACTCGCGACGCGGACGTCGTTGTATTGGGTGAAGACGTCGGCGCGGACGGAGGGGTCTTCAGGGTTACCGAGGGGTTGCTTCAGGAGTTCGGCGCGGATAGAATCATAGATACGCCTCTTTCCGAGCTTGCCCTCGTTGGTATGGGGGTGGGCATGGCCGCTTACGGGCTTAAGCCTGTCGTGGAGATACAGTTCATGGCATTTCTCTACGAAGGTCTCGAGCAGCTTTATTCTCACGCATCGAGGCTCCGAGCGAGGTCAAGGGGGCGTTTTTCATGCCCTCTCGTGGTGCGCACTCCTTACGGCATAGGCATAAAAGGGCCTGAATTTCACTCCGAATCATCAGAGGCGATTCTTTGTCACATGCCGGGACTTAAGGTGGTAGTTCCGTCGAATCCTTATAACGCGAAGGGGCTTTTAGTGTCCGCGATAAGAGACCCCGACCCGGTTGTTTTCATGGAGCCCTCAAGGCTTTACAGGTCAATAAAGGCCGAGGTGCCGGAAGAATCTTACACAATTCCGCTCGGAAAGGCCGATGTATTTCAGGAAGGTAAAGACATAACGGTTATAGCGTGGGGAAGGATGCTCCACGCGGCGCTCGATGCGACAGAGGGGTTCGACTGCGAGGTGATAGACTTGATGACGCTTAAGCCCTTTGACGAAGAGACTGTTTTGAATTCCGTTAAAAAAACCGGAAGGGCCGTCATAGTGCACGAGGCCACCGGTTACTGCGGCCTCGGCGCCGAGATAGCGGCGTTTTTGGCCGGAGAGGCCATAATGCATCTTAAGGCGCCGATAATAAGGGTTACCGCTCCGGACGCGGTCGTTCCAATGGCCAAGCTCGAGGATTATTACGCGCCGTCGAAGGAAAGAATAAGAAAGGCCTTTGAAGAGGTCATGAAATACTGAAGGCTGGATTCCCGCTCAAAAGCTTGTCCCCGCCCGCTACAAGCGAGGTCTCGCCCGCCACAGGCGAGGCGGACAATCTTAAGCGGGGAACCAGTTGTTTTTATAAATATTTTTTCTGGATTCCCGCTCAAAACACTGCGGGAATGACAAGAGGGGCAGACCGCGGGAATGACAAGAAGAGGTGTGTTTATGCTCTACGAATTCAAACTACCGGATCTTGGCGAAGGCATAACCGAGGGCGAGGTAGTGAAGTGGCGGGTAAAGAATAATGACGAGGTTACGGAGCATCAGGTCGTCGTGGAGGTGGAAACCGACAAGGCAATCGTCGAGGTGCCGTCTCCGAAAAAGGGAAAGGTGGTTAAGCTTGGCGCAATCGAAGGCGAGACAATAAACGTGGGGCAAACGCTCCTTGTAATAGAGATAGAAGGCGAGGCAGTTGATACGGGAGGCAAGAAGTCTCTTTCGGTCGTCGGAAGCTTGCCGATGGAGGAAGAAGCGCTTGCTACTCCAATGGTCAGGAATCTCGCTAAGAGGCTCGGAATAGACCTGCTTAAGATTAAGGGCACGGGTGCCGGAGGCAGGACTACCGAAGAGGACGTCCGCGGCTTCGCGCAGTCCGTGAAAAAAGAGACAAAGGACAGGCACGGCTCAATCGAGAGGGTGCCGATAAAGGGCGTAAGAAAGGCCATAGCCAAAAATCTTCTTTTGTCGCAGAAAAACGCGGCCTTTGTTACGGGCATGGACGACGCGGACATAACGGATTTATGGAATCTCAAGGCGCGGGAAAAGACCGGCGCCGATAAAAAGGGCATACACCTTACTCTCATGCCGTTTTTCATAAAGGCGGCTGTGCACGCCCTCATGAAGCATCCTTATCTTAACGCAAGCGTTCTCGAGGAGACAGAGGAGATAGCCCTTAAAAAGTACTATAACATCGGAGTGGCGGTGGATACTCCCGACGGGCTCATGGTGCCGGTCGTAAAGGACGCCGATAAAAAGACCATAATCGCCTTGGCCTCGGAGATACACGAATTAGGACTTAAGGCGAGGGACAGGAAACTCTCGGTAGAGGAGCTTAAGGGCTCAAGTTTTACCATAACCAATTACGGCACAGTAGGCGGCACTTACGCCACTCCCATAATAAATTTCCCGGACGTCGCGATACTCGGCATGGGAAGGATTAAGGACGCGCCCTGGGTCAAGGACGGCGTGGTCGTTATCCGGAAGATTCTTCATCTTTCCTTCACGTTCGACCACAGGGTCGTTGACGGGAGCGAGGCCGGCCGGTTCATGAACGACGTCATAGGTTATCTCGAAGACCCGGGGCTTCTTTTTATAGAGAGTTCTTAAGGGATTGTTTTATCGGAAAAAAGATTCGCCCGCCCCGATGTTACATCGGGGCGGGCGTTCTTTTGAGGCTTTCGGATTACCCACTGCCTAACTTGCCGCAACCCTTTCGATTGAGCCTTTCGGCGCCGTAGCGAACCTTTGGCCGCAGACCTTCCATTCGATGTTTTTCATGAACGCGTCTATGTAGGGGGCCCTTTTCACCCCGTAATCTATCATGTAGGCGTGCTCATACACGTCCATCACGAGGATTGGAGGGGCCATCGGGGCGACGTTCGTATTGTGAGAATCGAGGCAGAAGTTATGCAGCCTTCCTGTAACCGGGCAAAACGCGAGTATCACCCATCCTCTTGCCGCCATGCCGCAGGCCTTGAATTCGGCTTCCCACTTCTGGAAGGAGCCGAAGTCTTTTGCGATAAGGTTCGATAATCCCCCGGACGGCTGACCGCCTTTGCCTCCGAGATTTTCGAAGTACAGTTCGTGGAGAAGCACTCCGTTCAAGGCAAAAGATTCTTCCGCCTTAAGGGCGCGCAGCTCGCTGAATATCTGGTTCGCTTTGCTTAAATCAGCGGTCTTGAGTTTTTCTTCTATCTCGTTGAATTTGTTTACGTATCCGGCGTAGAGTATGTCCCTGTGCTGGGATATCTGATTTTCCGAGATGCCTTCGAGATTTTTCAGTTCGAATTTTTTCGCCTGATATGCCATGATAGTCCTCCTTTTTTGCGGGTGATTTCTGTCATTCCCGCAATGTTTTCCTTTCTGTCATTCCCGCAGGCTTTTGAGCGGGAATCCAGGAAAAATATTTATAAAAAGAACTGGTTCCCCGTTTTCACGGGGACAAGCTTTTGAGCGGGAATCTATATAGAGATTTATAGCCCCGTTTCGACGGATGTCAAGGGGAGGGGTTGCCTTGTCTGTCATTCCCGAGGTCTTAATCGGGAATCCAGAGTCTTTTTGTTTTAAAGACAAAGACTGGATTCCCGCTCAAAACACCGCGGGAATGACAAAAAGGGGCGACCGCGGTCTCAGCCCCGTTTTTTTCCGAAGAGTTCTTTGTGCTTCGCGAGGTAGTAAACTATGGCGCAGTTGAAGACGAGTATGGAGAGTTTTATTATCGTCGGATGCGCGATAAGGACGTAGATTTCGTAAGGTATGAAAAGAGAGGTTGATACGATGGTGAGCCATTCTCCCCATATCCTCCTCATGTGAAGGCCGTATGCCTCGAGGAGCGCGAGGCCGCCTAAGAGGAGAAGGCTCGCCGAAACGCCGAGGATGGTGTTCGTGTGCAAGGCCCCGGCTTTTTTGAGAGTCCATTGGATGAAGTGGTTTTCCTCGGCTATTCCGAGGTAAAAGGCCGCTTGGCGAACCATATTCGCCAAGTCTTCTCCGGCGAACCTCAGGATGCCGAAGGCCAAAATAATCTCGATTATACCGGCGATGAACTTCTGGATGATTATTATCTTGAGAAATCTTCCCTTTTTTTTCATTTTATTCAGGCCTCACCCTCACGCCTTTCGCCGAAAGAAACGTCTTGGCTTCCCCGATGGTGTATTCTCCAAAGTGAAAGATGGAGGCGGCAAGGGCCGCGTCCGCCATGCCCTCGGTAAAGGCGTCGAGCAGGTGCTTCAAACTTCCGGCCCCGCCCGAGGCTATGACAGGCACGGTAACGGCCATGGAGACGCTTCGCGTGAGGGCTATGTCGTAGCCGTCTTTCGTGCCGTCTCTGTCCATGCTCGTAAGAAGTATTTCTCCGGCGCCGAGTTCCACGGCCTTTTTCGCCCACTCCACCGCGTCAAGACCTCTCGCTTTTCTTCCCCCGTGGGTGTAGACTTCCCACGAGGCGTCTTTTTTCTTCGCGTCTATGGCGACGACTATGCACTGGCTTCCGAATTTCTCGGATGCCTTTCTTACGAATTCTGGATTTTCCACGGCAGAGGTGTTTATCGAGACCTTGTCGGCCCCGGCGCGAAGCAACTCCCTTATGTCGTCTATCGTTTTTATGCCGCCTCCGATTGTAACCGGCATGAAGACCTCTTCGGCAGTGCGTTCCGCTATCGTAAGAATGGTTTTTCTCTTTTCATGGGACGCGGTTATGTCGAGAAACACGAGTTCGTCCGCGCCCTGGCCGTCGTAAGCCTTGGCCGCCTCGACCGGGTCTCCGGCGTCCCTTAACGCCACGAAACTCACTCCTTTTACGACCCTGCCGTCCTTGACGTCGAGGCAGGGGATTATTCTTTTAGTAAGCATTATGTTTTAGTCCCTTGCCGTTTTTATCGCTTCTTTTAAATCAATCGCACCCGAGTAAAGGGCTTTTCCGACTATCGCGCCGGCCGCCTTGATTTTTTTTAACGCTTCTATGTCTTTCATATTAGACACTCCGCCCGAGGCTATGACCGGTATTTTTATCGTGTCTATAAGTTTTTTTGTTGCCTCGACGTTAGGACCGGTTAACATGCCGTCTTTGGATATGTCCGTGTAGATTATCGCCGCTACCCCCATGCCCTCGAATTTTTTCGCGAGGTCTATCGCCTTTGTCTTCGTCACCTCGACCCAGCCCTTTATCGCGACGAAGCCGTCCTTTGCGTCTATGCCGATTGCAATTCGTCCCGGGTAACGCTTTGCTAATGACTCAACAGTCCCGGGCTCGCTTAAGGCGAGGGTGCCTATTATGACGCGCTTTACGCCTTTTATTCCGAGGTATTTTTTTGCGGTTTCCTCGTTCCTTATGCCGCCGCCGATTTGAATCGGCACGTTAACCGAGGACGCTATCTTTTCTATCGCGCTCAGGTTTTTAGGCGTTCCCTCTATTGCGGCGTCGAGGTCGACTATGTGGATGATTTCGGCTCCCGCGTCCGCCCATCTTTTGGCAACCTCGGAGGGGTCTTTCGAGTACTCGGTCTCGTCTGTCATTATACCTTGGCAAAGCCTTACGCAACGCCCTTCTTTTATATCTATCGCCGGGAGTATTATCACTTTTATTATCTCATTTCAATGAAGTTTTTAAGAAGAGTAAGCCCGGCCTTCTGGCTTTTTTCGGGGTGGAATTGGCACGCTACGACGTTATCTTTTTCGATAGAGCTTGTAAAGTCCGTTCCGTAGGAAGTCTTGGTGAGCGTGACGGTCTTGTCGTCAGGAACGGCGTAGTAGGAGTGAACGAAATAGAAAAAAGTTCCGTCTTCGATGTCTTTCAGAAGCCCTGATTCTTTTTCTTTTTTTACGCTGTTCCACCCCATGTGGGGTATCTTGAGTTCGCGGCCTTCGTCTTTCATGCCGGAGGGGAATTTAAGGACTTTTCCTTTTATCACTCCGAGCCCCTTGCACGGGCCGTCCTCCTCGCCTTCTTCGAAAAGGAGTTGTAGTCCGAGGCATATTCCGAGGAAGGGCTTGCCCGTGGAGATGCTTTTGAGGAGCGGCTCGATGAGGCCGTAGTTTTCGAGATTCCTCATGCACTCTTTAAAGGCGCCCACGCCCGGCAACACCACTGCCGAGGCGTCGAGGATTTTCTTCGGGTCTCTTGTAACAACCGGGTCGCCGCCGACGTGTTTCAGAGCCTTCTCGACGCTCCTTATGTTTCCCATATCGTAGTCTATTATGGCTATCATGGTCGTTTTTTTCTCCCCCTTTTTCAAAGGGGGCGGGGGGATTTACAG
>JBAQMW010000265.1:0-7403 GCA_049303155.1 Thermodesulfobacteriota bacterium
TGCCTCCTATGTGGAAGGTGCGCATCGTAAGCTGGGTTCCCGGCTCTCCTATGGACTGCGCCGCGATTACTCCGACGGCCTCTCCCATATCGACCATCTTGCCTCTCGCGAGATCCCTTCCGTAACACTTGGCGCATATACCGCGCTTGCTGCGGCACGTAAGCACGCTCCTTATCTTTACCTTGTCCACTCCGGCGTCCTCTACCTTTTTTACGGCGTCCTCGTTTATCTCGTCATTGGCCTCGACAAGGATTTCCTTGGAGAACGCATCAACGACCTCTTCGAGCGCGACCCTTCCGAGCACCCTCTCGCCTATGGCCTCGATTATCTCGCCGCCCTCGACAAGGGAGCTCATGTAGATACCGTCAAGAGTGCCGCAGTCTTCCTCGTGTATTATGGCGTCCTGCGCCACGTCCACGAGCCTCCTCGTCAGGTATCCGGAGTTAGCGGTCTTGAGCGCCGTGTCGGCAAGGCCTTTTCTCGCGCCGTGCGTCGAAATGAAGTATTGGAGAACCGTCAGTCCTTCCCTGAAGTTGGCGGTAATAGGAGTTTCGATAATCTCTCCCGACGGCTTGGCCATGAGTCCCCTCATGCCGGCAAGCTGGCGTATCTGCTGCGCCGAACCCCTCGCGCCCGAATCAGCCATGATGAATATCGGATTAAAGCTCCGTATCTTCGTTTCATGCCCCTTTTCGTCCTTCACCGTGTCCACGCTGAGTTCCTTAAGCATCTCGTCGGCTACTTCTTCGGTTGTCTGCGCCCATATGTCTATGACCTTATTGTATCTCTCGCCGTCGGTTATGAGACCCTCGTTATATTGCTTCTGTATCTCCTTAACCTCTCCATACGCAGTATCGAGGAGTTCCTGCTTTTTCTTCGGTATCTTCAAGTCGTCTATGGCTATCGAAATGCCCGCCTTGGTCGCGTACTTGAAACCCATGTCTTTAAGCCTGTCGGCCAAAAGCACGGTTTCTTTGCTGCCGGCCCGCCTGTAACAGATGTCTATGAGTTCGGCGAGGGTCTTCTTGTCCATCACCTTGTTTATCTCTTCGAACTTGACCACGTCCGGAAATGTCTCCCTCAAGACGACCCTTCCGACGGTAGTGTCCACTATCTCGCCGTCGAGCTTGACCTTTATCTTGGCCTGAAGGTGCAATTCGCCGGCCTCGTACGCGGCCCTCACCTCGTCGAAAGACGAAAACTTCTTGCCCTCGCCCTTCACGCCGAACCTGTCGCGCGTAAGGTAGTACAGTCCGAGCACGATATCCTGCGTCGGCACGATAACAGGCTTTCCGCTCGCCGGAGAAAGTATGTTATTGGTGGACATCATGAGCACCCTCGCCTCGGTCTGAGCCTCGACCGAAAGCGGCACGTGCACGGCCATCTGGTCTCCGTCGAAGTCGGCGTTGAACGCGGTGCAGACGAGCGGGTGGAGCTGAATGGCCTTGCCCTCTATGAGAAGCGGCTCAAAGGCCTGGATGCCGAGCCTGTGGAGCGTCGGCGCGCGGTTAAGGAGCACGGGATGTTCCTTGATTACCTCGTCCAAAACGTCCCACACCTCGCTCTTTTCCTTCTCTAACATCTTCCTCGCGCTCTTTATGGTGGTGGCGTAGCCCTTTTCCTCGAGCTTCTGGTATATGAAGGGCTTAAAGAGTTCTATCGCCATCTTCTTCGGAAGGCCGCACTGGTGGAGCCTGAGTTCCGGCCCTATGACTATGACGGAACGCCCGGAATAATCAACCCTCTTTCCGAGGAGATTTTGCCTGAAGCGTCCACCCTTGCCCTTTATCATGTCGCTCAAGGATTTAAGGGGGCGCTTGTTCTGTCCCGTTATGATGCGTCCGCGGCGTCCGTTGTCGAATAACGCGTCAACGGCCTCCTGAAGCATCCTCTTCTCGTTCCTTATGATGATGTCCGGCGCGTTAAGCTCCATGAGCTTCTTGAGCCTGTTATTCCTGTTTATGACCCTCCTGTAGAGGTCGTTAAGGTCGCTCGTGGCGAACCTTCCGCCGTCCAAGGGAACGAGAGGCCTCAAATCCGGCGGAAGCACCGGCACGACTTCCATTATCATCCACTCCGGTTTGTTGCCGGATTTCAAAAACGCCTCGGCCGCCTTGAGCCTCTTCGCGTACTTCTTGCGCTTCGCGTCCGAGCCGGTCTTCTTCAAATCAGCCCTGAGCTCCAAGGAAAGCTTCGCCAAATCGATTTTCCGGAGCATGTCGCGTATGGCCTCGGCGCCCATGGAAGCGGTAAAAGAATCCACCCCGTGCTTCTCTATCGCCTGACGGTGCTTGTCGTCGCTTAGAAGTTCGCCGCGCCGTAAATCGGTTTCCTTCGGGTCAGTCACTATGTAGTTTTCGTAATATATGACACGCTCGACTTCCTTAAGCGTAAGGTCGAGGAGAGAGCCTATCCTCGACGGAAGGCTTCTTAAAAACCAGATGTGCGCCACCGGCGTAGCGAGGTCTATGTGGCCGAGTCTTTCGCGCCTGACCTTGGACGGAATAACCTCTACTCCGCACTTCTCGCAAACTATCCCCCTGTGCTTCATCCTCTTATACTTGCCGCAATTGCACTCGAAGTCCTTCACCGGGCCGAATATCTTGGCGCAGAAAAGGCCGTCTCTTTCCGGCTTGAAGGTTCTGTAGTTTATGGTCTCCGGCTTTTTCACCTCGCCCTTGGACCACTCGCGGATTTTACTCGGGGACGCGACGGTTATCCTTATGGCGTTAAAATCAGACGGTTTTTTCTGTTTTTCAAATAATGCCATGAGGCTTTCTACTGCCACTGTCGTACCTCCATCGGTTATCAGTTATCGGTTATCAGTTATCGGTAGAAATTAAAAACCGCCCACCGTCAACATCTTTTTTATCTTTGTCTTTTGACTTTTACTTTTTCAACGAATCCTCGTCCAGCTTCAAAAGCTCTATGTTAAGCCCCAGGCTTTCGAGTTCCTTTATAAGCACGTTAAACGATTCCGGCATGGTGGGCTCCAGTGAATAATCGCCCCTCACTATGGACTCGTACATCTTGGTCCTTCCCGGCACGTCGTCGCTCTTCACGGTAAGGAACTCCTGAAGGCTGTAGGCCGCTCCGTAAGCCTCGAGCGCCCAGACCTCCATCTCTCCGAGTCTCTGTCCGCCGAACTGCGCCTTTCCTCCGAGCGGCTGCTGGGTTACGAGCGAGTACGGCCCTGTGCTTCTCGCGTGTATCTTGTCGTCAACGAGGTGGTGGAGCTTCAGCATGTACATAAGCCCGACCGTCACCTCCTGATCGAAAGGCTCGCCGTTTCTTCCGTCGTAAAGCACGCTCTTTCCGCTCGGGTTAAGTTCCGCCAGAACGAGCGCGTCTTTAATCTCGGCCTCGCTCGCCCCGTCAAAAACCGGAGACGCTACGAAGACGCCCTTCCCTATCCTTTTCGCCACTTCCATGACCTCGTCGTCCGAAAGAGAGTTCACGAACTTGCTGAACTCAAGGGACGAATAAATCTTTTTTATCCTCTCCTTTATGGTATTGGGGCTGTAGTTCTCCTCCACCATCTTCATGATGCCCGCGCCCAAATTCTTCGATGCCCATCCGAGATGCGCCTCGAGTATCTGCCCGATGTTCATCCTTGAGGGGACGCCCAAGGGATTCAAGACCAAATCAACCGGCGTGCCGTCCTTTAAAAACGGCATGTCCTCGTCCGGGAGTATCCTCGATATGACGCCCTTATTTCCGTGGCGTCCGGCCATCTTGTCTCCGACCGACACCTTCCTCTTCATGGCGATATAGACCTTCACCATCTTTATGACGCCCGGAGGAAGTTCGTCTCCCCTCTTTATCCTGCCTATCCTCTCGTCGAAGACGGACTTTATCACGTCCACGGCGTCGTTCAACTTCGAGAATATATTCTCGAGCTCCCTCTCGGCCTTGTCGTCGCCCATGGGAATTATCTCGCTCCACCTTGACTTCGGAACCTCTTGAAGGTCGTCCTTAGCGATGACCTTGCCCTTCTGGAGGAGCGTATTGCCTTTTTTGTCGGCGAGCTTGACGCCTGATTTCTTGCCGACAAGGAGCTTCTCCGCCTTATTGCATGCGGTGGCCTTGACTATGTTTATCTCGTCGTCGCGGTCCTTAAGAAGCCTCGATACCTCCCTGTCCTCGATGCTCTTGGCTCTCTCGTCCTTCTCGACGCCCTTCCTCGAAAACACCCTGGCGTCTATCACGACCCCTTCGATGCCGGGCGGAACGCGAAGCGAGGTGTCCTTTACGTCCTCGGCCTTCTCGCCGAATATGGCCCTTAGAAGTTTTTCTTCCGGAGAGAGCTGTGTCTCGCCCTTCGGGGTAATCTTCCCGACGAGTATGTCTCCGGGAACCACGTCGGTTCCTATCTTCACTATGCCGCTCTCGTCAAGGTTTCGGAGCGCCTCTTCGCCGACGTTAGGTATGTCCCTCGTAACGTCTTCCCTTCCAAGTTTTATGTCCCTCGCGACTGTCTCGAACTCCTCGATATGGACGGAGGTAAAGACGTCTTCCTTTAAAAGCCTTTCGCTTATGAGTATGGAGTCCTCGAAGTTATACCCGCCCCACGGCATGAACGCCACGACGACGTTATGACCGAGCGCGAGCTCTCCGTTGCTGGTCGAGTGCCCGTCCGCCACCACGTCCCCGGCCTCTACCTTATCGCCTTCCTTCACCAGGGGTTTTTGGTTTATGCAGGTATTCTGGTTTGACCTCCTGAACTTCGTCAGGTTATAGACGTCCACGTCTCCCTTGGCGCACTTTATGACTATCCTATCGGCGTCCGAGCTCTCTACCGTCCCTGAATGTTTGGCGACTACGGTAACGCCGGAGTCCTTGGCGACCGCGCCTTCCATGCCGGTTCCGACCACCGGCGCTTCCGTCCTCATGACCGGAACGGCCTGACGCTGCATGTTGCTCCCCATAAGCGCCCTGTTGGCGTCGTCGTTTTCAAGAAACGGTATGAGCGCCGCGGCGATGGAGACGAGCTGGTTCGGGGACACGTCCATAAGCGTTATGTCCTCGGCCCTCGCCATTACGAATTCTCCACCCTTTCTCGCGGAAATGAACTCCGCCGTGAACCTTCCGCTTTCGTCTATCCGGGCGTTCGCCTGAGCTATGACGTGGTCTTCTTCGTCAAGCGCCGAAAGATAAAGTATCTGATTCGTAACCTTTCCGTTCTGAACCTTCCTGTAAGGGGTCTCCACGAAACCGAAGTCGTTTATGCGGGCATACGTGCTCAAGGACACGATAAGGCCGATATTCGGGCCTTCCGGGGTTTCTATGGGGCAAATCCTTCCGTAGTGGGTCGCGTGCACGTCCCTCACCTCGAATCCCGCCCTCTCTCTCGTGAGGCCTCCGGCCCCGAGCGCGGAAAGACGCCTTTTGTGCGTTATCTCGGAAAGGGGGTTCGTCTGGTCCATGAACTGGCTTAATTGGCTCGAGCCGAAAAATTCCTTTATGACCGCGGTAACCGGCTTGGGATTAACGAGGTCGTTCGGCATAAGGGTCTCTATCTCGCCAAGGCTCATCCTCTCCTTTACCGCCCTCTCCATACGGAGAAGCCCTATCCTGTACTGGTTCTCGAGGAGCTCTCCGACGCACCTTACTCTTCTGTTTCCGAGATGGTCTATGTCGTCGACCGCGCCCTGCCCGTTTTTCAAACCGAGAAGGTACTTCACGACGCCCATTATGTCGTCTTTCCGGAGCGTGGTGTGCTCTATGGGGGCGTCGAGGCCGAGTTTGCGGTTAATCTTAAGCCTTCCGACCTTCGAAAGGTCGTACCTCTCGGGAATGAAGAAAAGCTGCTCGAAGTTCTGGCTCACCATGGCGATCGTCGGCGGCTCGCCCGGCTTAAGCCTCTTGTAGATGTCTATCTTCGCATTAAGCGTCATGTTGGTCGTAGTATCGTCCGGATTGGCGGCCCTGTAATCGTTAATGGGCTTTCCGGCCTCGTTGCCGATGCGGTCGTTAAGGAGTGTTTCCCTCAAGGACGGCCCGAGCGCCTCTATGAAGAGGAGCTTAAAGCGCTTTATGCCGCGCCTCGAGATCTCGTCGAGTTTCTCCCTCGTGAGCGCCTGATTGCACTCGAGTATGACCTCGCCCGTCTTAAGATCAACCACGTCCTGCGAGGCTATCCTGCCTATTATGTCCTCAACCTCCACCTGTATGTGTTTTATGCCGGCGGAGACGAGCTTCTTCGCCTGAGAACGCGAAATCTTCTTGTCCTTCCTGATTATAATCTCCCCGGTCTTCGGGTCTTTTACGTCGTGGCCGGACTTCTGCCCGACGATGTGATCCGGATCGACGCTCTTCTCGAGTTTCTTGCCGTCTATCGTAATCTCTTCGCTCGGGTAGAAGAAGTTAAGAAGTTCCTCGACGGAATAACCGAGCGCCTTAAGGAGCACGGTCGCGAGCATCTTTCTTCTTTTGTCTATGCGGGCGTAGAGCCAGTCCTTCTGATCGAACTCCAAATCAAGCCAGCTTCCGTGGTAGGGTATCACCCTTGCCGTGTATTGAACCTTGCCCGCGTACCCCTTGCCCTTTTCATATTCGAAGAAGACCCCGGGAGATCGGTGAAGTTGGCTTACTATGACCCTCTCCGTGCCGTTTATCACGAAACTCCCGTTTTCGGTCATGAGAGGTATTTCACCGAAATAAACCTCCTGCTCCTTTATGTCGCGCACGCTCTTGGCGCCGGTCGAGGGGTCGGAGTCCCACACGGTGAGTCTTACTAAAATCTTCATCGGAGCGGCAAAGGTGAGCCCTTTCTCGATGCATTCCTCGACCGTGTACTTCGGGGTAAGCAGGAGATATCTTACGAAGTCGAGCGAGGCGTTTGCCCCGAAATCCTTTATGGGAAAGAGGCCTTTGAAAACGGCGTTAAGGCCTGCTTCCTTCCTGTCCTCAGGCTTTACGTCGAGTTGCAGAAACTCTTTGTAGGATTTCCTCTGGACTTCGATAAGGTCGGGAATGTTCACGACCTTGTCGATGCGGGAATAATCTTTTCTCAAGAGATGGCCGTTTATCAAAGCCATATGCTTGGGGCTCCTTTTTTCATTATTTTAATAACGCCAGCACCACTCAACCGGAAAACTACGCGTATTTAGCGTCTCCCGATCGAATGGCGCCGATTTTTTCCGCAAAAACCCGTAAAAAAACTACTTTACCTCTACCTGCGCTCCCGCGCTCTCAACCTGCTTCTTTATCTTCTCGGCCTCTTCCTTGGATACTCCCTCTTTAAGCGTCTTCGGAGCGCCTTCGACCAAGTCCTTCGCCTCTTTGAGTCCGAGTCCGGTTACCGCCCTTACTTCCTTGATGACCTTTATCTTGTCGGCTCCGGTAACCTTGAGGGTTACGGTGAATTCCGTCTTCTCTTCAGCCGCCGCTCCTGCCGCAGC
>JBAQMW010000266.1:0-2586 GCA_049303155.1 Thermodesulfobacteriota bacterium
CTCCCCAACGGGGAGAGGGTAGGGTGAGGGGGAAAGAGTATGAGGGGCTTATCTTCTTTTGCTGGAGCAGGTTTGCAACCTGCTCCTCTAAGTTCGTGATTGCTCTATGCGAAATATTTGGTTCAGGTTATAAACCTGAACCCGCAGGGAGGGCTTATCTTCTAAACCTGTTCCGTACGGCAAGGACAAATAAAGCGGCCTGAAGGGGAATTATTACGCGCGCGAAAAGAGCAACGGCTTCAGCCCAAAGAGATCCGAATACAGGTGTAAAAATAGTTTCTTTCTGAAAGGTTGCATACTGTAAGGTATTTAAAAGATACGCGACTGACTTTTTTATGATACCTTCATAAACATAATTTTCAGACGATGGTTCAAAACACGTAAATCCCGTAAGCACGGATATTAAAGCAATAAGGAACAGCAAAAACAGCCCCGCCCTAACGGGTCTTTCGCCATAACCGCCAAATGCCCAGTAAAGATTAGAAGTGCTGAAGGGGAGAAACCTCCTAAAACGACTTCCCTTCCTGTACATCTCCTTTTCGCCGTAATGCCAGTTCGAGACCTCAGGCCAATCATGTTCATCGGTATATTTCTGCTTAAGCCTTCGGTAAAGGATTTCTACTTTTTCGATTTCGCCTTCATCTATTTTGTTTTCTTTGTTATTTCTCTTATCGAAAAGTTTATTTTCGTCATATAAAACATTCCTCCGGTATTCAGGCCGGATACGGCGCATAATAAAACTCGGCAACCATCTATAATCTTTTTTAGGCCATTCGCAGTTGGTAAAATCAGCCTTTCTCAAATCGCTATCATAAAAAGAAACCTTTTCAAGATTTACCCCTTCAAATCTTACTTTTTCTTTTACGGAAAAATTGATAAAATCTGCGCCCTTTTTAAATAGGCCTTTTTTACCTGCGCGGAAATAAGCGCCTCCATTAAATTTGGTTGAAGAAAACTCTGCCTCTCCGTTGAATGTAACATCCCGAAAATCTGCCTCACCGTTGAATATGGTCTTGAAAAAATCTGCCTCACCGTTGAATGTGGCATTAAGAAAATCTGCCTCTCCGCCGAATATGGCGTAAGAAAAATCTGCCCAGCCACTAAATGTGACCTCAAAAAAATCTGCCCAGCCGCTAAATGTGGTCTTAAAAAAATCTGCCTCACCGTTGAATGTAACATTCCGAAAATCTGCCTCACCGTTGAATGTGGCGTCGTAGAAATGTAGTTCGGGAAGTGGATTGCTTTTATCATACTTATCAAAACTTATGCCGCCTTCAAAAATAGTGCCTGAAAGGTTGCAAATCTTATTACCCTTCGACCCCGGGAGGTTATTTTCTCTTATCACACCGTTAATCTTTTTAAAAACTTTTTCATTAAACTTTTCGGGCGTTACCCCCTCTCCCTTTTCCCCCTTCGGCGCGTGAAAGACGCAATACTCCGTGCCTTCAACAAAAGGCTCGTCTTTACACCACTGGTATTTATCCTTGCAAGCAGACATCTAAAATACTCCCACGGTTTCTTTCCCCTCACCCTACCCTCTCCCGCAAGGGGAGAGGAGAAAAAAGGGACTCGCTTATTTACCCCTCACCCAGCACCACTTTCCATTACCAACGTTTGTTGAAATTATATGCGCTGGTGGCGGAAAGTGGTGCTTGGGAGAGGGAAAAAATATATTACTCACACAATGTAATGCTTCATAAGGCTATTATCAAGCGGCGTCAAACGAGCACGCAAGTTACAGCCTCTTTTTTTATTCTTTCGTAAACGTCTTTCCTGTGCATTATGCCGAGTATCCAAATCTCGTTTTCAACGACCTTGAATACGACCCTGTAATCCCCAACCCTGAGTTTCCAATATCCTTTTAGGGTTTTTCTCAAGGGCTCTCCGTATTGATGAGGGGCGGCAGTAAGGCGCGTCTCTATGGCTTTTTTAAGACGGCTTCTAATATTAGGGGGTATTATTGAAATGTCGGTTTTTACGTCCGGATGATAACGGAGAAAAAAGGCCACTACCAGACCTCTTCATGTTTGAGGGCTTTTTTCTTCAGGAAGGTCTTTTCTCTCTCCTCCGCGAAAGAGGAAAGCGCAACGTCCTCTTCTATCTCAAGAGCCTCTTTTATAAGATCGCGCACTTTCAAGGAAAGCGAAACGCCGTCTTTCAAGGCGAGATTTTCGACGGTCCGGTACAGCGGTTTTTCCAGTACCACATTTATCCTCGGATTTTTTGCGGGCATGATTGTCTCCTTAAAGAAAGTGTACCACTTGTGATGCACCAAGTCAAATATCAGGGCTAAAGCCCTGAGCTACGTAAACAACCCGGAGCCTGTCCCGAATAAGCAATGCGTCTTTTTACCATATTTTGCAGGCGCGGGTATCACAAGGACAGGCCGCCCGCCTTAGGCGGGCGGCTTCCAAGGCGGCGGAACCACCCTGCAAAGATGCCCAAAGCGCACTCCTCTGATGACTTTTCTCGTTTTTTTTGTTAATCTCTTACCTGCTTAACTTAACCGCACTGCGGTTTTTCTCCCCCTCACCCCTTCGGCTTCGCTCAGGGCAGGCTCTACCCTCTCCGGGGCCCCCGCCCCAT
>JBAQMW010000267.1:0-4700 GCA_049303155.1 Thermodesulfobacteriota bacterium
CATTAGGCGCATGCGCGGCCTTTTGCGCCGGAGCTTCCGTGGCGCTTGTTACGCTTACGCCGGCCTCAGTGCCTTTTACGAGGAACCGCGCCCCGCATTTAATGCAGTTTATCTCCTCGCCCCCTCCCCATCCGGACAGGAGTTCCTCCGGTATCCACAGGCGAAAACGCGCTCCGCAGCCGGAGCAGTTTATTTCTATTGCCTCTTTTTTTGTAGTCATAGGAAATCTAAAGCCGCAAATTTTTTTCAGTCTAACGTAATACGCAAGTCAAGTCAACCGTTTGTATAAGCCTGTCAAGCCAATTTGGGAATGTCTCCTTTCCGCAGGCTCGGTCTTCTTGACACTTGCGGTGGATTTGGTATAGTGGCGTGAATGTTAGTTGTAGCCTTCATACCGGCCCGATACGGCTCGACGCGTCTCGATGCAAAGCCTTTGAAAGAGATAAAAGGCAAGCCCATGGTGCAGTGGGTTTACGAGAGGGTTAAACGCGCCAAGACCGTTCAGGGTGTCGCCGTCGCGACCGACGACGAAAGGATAGTGAGGGCTGTCGAGGCCTTCGGAGGCAAGGCGGTCATGACGCCAGGGTGCTGCCTTACCGGCACGGAGAGGGTTGCGGAGGCGGCAAGGTCCCTTGAGGCCGACATAGTCGTAAACGTTCAGGGCGACGAGCCTTTGATAGAGCCCGACCTCATAGACAGCGTAGTCCTTCCGATGCTTGCCGACCCTTCCATAGACATAGGTACCGCCAAGACCAAACTTACCGACCCGGCGGAACTCTTAAACCCGAACGTCGTAAAGGTCGTAACCGACAAGGACGGCTTCGCGCTTTATTTTTCGAGAAGCGCCATACCTTATTCAACGAGGTATTTCGAAGAGGGAAGCGCTCAGGTCTATAAGCATCTTGGAATCTACGTTTACAGAAAAGACGCGCTTCTAAAGTTATCCGCCCTTAAGCAGACCGGTCTTGAGTTGAGCGAAAGCCTCGAGCAGTTGAGGGCGCTTGAAAACGGGATGAGGATAAAAGTGGTCGAAACCCCTTATACCTCCGTCGCGGTGGATACGCAGGAAGACCTCGACAGGGTTAGGAAGATGGCGGAAAATTTGTAAGGCGTCCGGATTAAAGCGTCATGCTGAACCTTGAAATGAGTTCAGGGCAGGCCTGTTTCAGCATCTCTGCCTTTCGTAGCTCAGGGCTTTAGCCCTGATGTAAATATATATTTCTTTTTGTATCAGCCCTAAAGGGCTGAGCTACGTATAACGCATCACGCTCCGATGTTTCAATACGGAGCGCCCCGCATCCAAAGGCATCGGGGCGCACACGCATCACGGTTTTTGTGTTTCTCCACTCTGTTGTGTTTCATCGAATACATTGCCCGTAATGTTAGCAGTCAAAATGTAACTGTTAGCAGTCAAACTATAACAGAGCGTCCATGGCCGAAGTCAAAAAACATCTGAAGACCAAATACATATTCGTAACCGGCGGAGTCGTGTCTTCGCTCGGCAAGGGCATAGCGAGCGCGTCAATCGGGGCGTTACTCGAGGCGAGGGGTCTTACCATAACCCTCCTTAAGCTCGACCCTTACATAAACGTCGACCCCGGCACCATGAGCCCGTTCCAGCACGGCGAGGTTTACGTTACGGACGACGGAGCGGAAACCGACCTCGACCTCGGACATTACGAGAGGTTCACCACCGCCCGGATGTCCAGGAAAAACAATTATACGACCGGCCAGATTTATGACACCGTCATAACCAAAGAGAGGCGCGGCGATTATTTAGGCGGCACGGTGCAGGTCGTTCCGCACGTTACGGACGAGATAAAAAGCAAGATTTTAGGCCTCTCTGACGAGATAGACGTCGCGATAGTCGAGATAGGCGGCACTGTCGGCGACATAGAGAGCCTGCCGTTTTTGGAGGCCATAAGGCAGCTTCGGTTCGACCTCGGCAAAGAAAACGTCATGTACGTCCACCTGACGCTCGTTCCTTATATAAATTGCGCCGGGGAACTCAAGACCAAACCCACCCAGCACAGCGTCAACAAGCTCCGCGAAATCGGCATCCAGCCGGACGTCTTGATATGCCGCAGCGACAGGCCCATCGAGCAGGCTTTGAAGTCCAAGATAGCGCTTTTCTGCAACGTCGATAAAGACGCCGTCATATCGGCCGTTGACGTTGCCTCGGTTTACGAGGTGCCGCTCATCTTCAGGCAGGAGGGGCTTGACGAAAAAATCTCCAAGACCTTGAATATCTGGGCGAGGGCGCCTAAGTTAGATGAGTGGGAGCGCATGGCGAAAAAGCTCCACGCCCTCACGCACGAGGTCAGGATAGGGATTGCGGGAAAGTACGTGAACGTGCAGGATTCTTACAAGAGCCTCCACGAGGCATTGATCCACGGAGGCCTCGCCAATAATTCAAGCGTCGTCTTTAAGTACATAGATTCCGAAGACATCGAGAAAAAGGGCGCGGAAGAGCTTTTATCCGACTGCGACGCCGTCTTGGTGCCCGGCGGGTTCGGAGACCGCGGCATAGAAGGGAAGATTTCGGCGATAAGGCACGCGATGGAGAAGAAAAAACCTTTTCTGGGGATATGCCTCGGCATGCAGCTTGGCGTTGTGACGATAGCGAGGGACAAGGCGGGGCTTTCCGGCGCCAACAGCGCCGAATTCGACCCCAATACCCCTTACCCGGTGATACATATAATGGAGTCCCAAAAGGGCGTTGACAAAAAAGGCGGCACCATGAGGCTCGGGGCTTATCCGTGCGTCATAAAGAAAGGCTCTAAGGCCAATAAGATATACGGAACGCTCGACATATCCGAAAGGCACAGGCACCGCTACGAGGTCAACACCAAGTTCAGGCCGAAGTTGGAGAAGGCGGGCCTTGTGTTCTCCGGGCAGAGTCCCGACGGGACATTGATGGAGATAATAGAGTATCCGGGCCATCCGTGGTTCGTGGGCTGCCAGTTTCATCCTGAATTCAAGAGCAGGCCTGTTTCGCCTCATCCGCTTTTTAAGGATTTTATAAGGGCCGCTCTTCATGAAAAGACGGTTCCAAAAAAGGCAGGGAAAAAGATAAAAAGCAAAGAAAAGGGCAGGGAAAAAAGGGGTGGTAACTGAAAGGAGTTTATCATAGGGTTCTCTCCCGACCCGCCCTTTGGGGCGGGTACCCCGAAAGGAGAGACAGAGAGGATTTAAGAATCTTTGTTAAATCCCCCCTAACCCCCCTTTGAAAAAGGGGGGAGAAAAAGAAGAGAGGATTTGGAAAAGGGCGGCAACTGGAAAGGGTTTGTTTAAAGGTTCTCTCCTTTTTCAAAGGAGAGACAGAGAGGATTAAAAGGGCGTTGATTAATCCCCCCAGCCCCCCTTTGGAAAAGGGGGGAGAAAAAGAAGAGGATTTGAAAAAAACTGATAAGAGAAAAAGACTGCATCTCATATGAAAACCGTTAAAATCAAAAACATTCCCATGGGCGGCGGAAGGCCGCTTGTTTTTATCGCGGGCCCGTGCGTGCTTGAGGACGAATCCACCGTCTTTACGATTGTCGAAACCTTAATCGAGGTTACTTCGAGCCTCGGCGCGGGTTTTGTTTTCAAGGCCTCTTATGACAAGGCCAACAGGACGAGCCTGAAGTCTTACCGTGGGCCGGGGCTTAAAAAAGGCATAAAGACGTTCGAGAAGATTAAAAAAAGATACAACGTGCCGATACTCACTGACGTGCATTGCGCGAGCGACTGCATTGCCCTTTCCGAAGCCGTTGACTGCCTTCAGATACCGGCATTTCTTTGCAGGCAAACGGATTTGCTTTTGGCGGCCGGAAAGACCGGTCTTCCGGTGAACATAAAAAAAGGCCAGTTCATGGCGCCTGATTCGATGAAAGAGGCAATAAAAAAAGTCCTTTCCACCGGGAACGAATCGGTCATACTCACGGAGAGGGGCGTGTCTTTCGGATACAATAACCTTGTCGTTGATTTCAGGAGCATTCCGATAATGGCGGGTATGGGTTTTCCGGTCGTGTTCGACGCGACACACAGCGTCCAGAGGCCGTCTTCCAAGGGAACTTCTTCGGGCGGCGACAGGGGCATGATAGAATATCTCGCGAGGGCGGCGGTAGCGGTCAAGGTGAGCGGAATCTTCATGGAAGTCCACCCGAACCCCGATAAGGCGTTATCCGACGGGCCGAACTCGATTGCCTTAAAGGACGTAAAGAGGTTTATGAAAGAATTATTGGAGTTGGATGAGTTTGTAAAGAGGCGGTAGGCGAAGGAAGGGCTGTGCCACTGCTATAATTGGGGGTCTTTTTTCCCCTCTCCCCAAGGGGGAGAGGGTAGGGTGAGGGGGGCGAGATTGCTTCGGGATGAAGCCCCTCGCAATGACAGGCTGGATCTTTGCGGGAGCAGGTTTGCAACCTGCTCCTCTAAGTTCGTGATTGCTCTATGCGAAATATTTGGTTCAGGTTATAAACCTGAACCCGCGGGCAGGCGTAGGTTGGGTTAAGCGAAGCGAACCCAACAATCATTCTTTAGCCCTGCATGAGGCCATGAAAAAAAACAACAAAAAAGCGACAATCGAAATCGCCAAAAGGGTGCTCGGCATAGAGGCAAGGGCGGTCGAGTCCCTTAAGCAAAAGCTCGGCAAAAACTTCGTTACGGCGATAGAGCTGATACTTTCGGCCAAAGGCAAGGTAGTGGTGTCGGGTATGGGC
>JBAQMW010000268.1:0-2930 GCA_049303155.1 Thermodesulfobacteriota bacterium
ATTCCATTCCGGAGAAGAGAAAAACGACGGGGCCTTCGGCAAAAAACTCGCCGAACTCGCCGACGTCTACGTAAACGACGCCTTCGCCACCGCCCACAGGGCCCACGCCTCGAACGTGGCAATAACGGCGCACGTAGGGCTTTGCGGCGCCGGCTTCCTCATGAAAAAAGAACTCACCTACTTTACGAGGGCGTTCGAAAACCCGGTAAGGCCCCTTATCGCCATAGTCGGCGGCAAAAAGGTCTCGGACAAGATCGGAATACTCTCCACCCTCTGCGAAAAGGTGGATAAACTCATAATCGGCGGCGGCATGGCGTTGACGTTTTTCAAGGCCCTCGACTACGAGGTCGGAAAATCGTTCTTCGAGCCGGATGCGCTGGATGAGGCCAAGAAGGTCCTGGAGAAGGCCAGAAGCAAGAACATAAAACTCTATTTACCGGTTGACTTCGTGGTGGCCGATAAGTTCAGCCAATCGGCGGAAACAAAGGTCGTCACATATCAGGAGATACCCAAAAACTGGATGGCCCTCGACATAGGCCCCGCTACCGTCGCTCTTTTCTCCGAGGCCATACAAAACGCCAAGACCATCATCTGGAACGGCCCGATGGGGGTTTTCGAGATGGACGCCTTCAGCCGCGGCACCTTCGCCATGGTAAGGTCGGTCGCCAATACCTACGCCATGACAATCGTCGGAGGCGGAGACACGGACGTCGCCGTCCACAGGGCCGGAGAGTTCGCCAAGATGAGCTACATCTCGACGGGCGGAGGGGCGTTTCTGGATATGCTTAAGGGAAACGACCTCCCGGGCATAACGGCTCTCAAAAGAAAGCCGCCAAAATCTAAAAAGACCTCAAAGTAGATTACCCCCTTTTACAAAGGGGGGTTAGGGGGGATTTAGGACTCCGTGACCAAGCCGCTCATCGCAGGAAACTGGAAGATGAACACCACGACCGCTCAGGGCGCGGCGCTTGTGATGAGTTTAAGGGAACTCATTAGAGACGTATCCGAAGTCGAGGTCGTGATAGCCCCGCCCGCCACGTCTCTCCACCATCTGAATTTCCTCCTCGCGGAAAGTCCGATAAAGCTTTCCGGCCAAAACATCTTCTGGGAAAAAAGCGGCGCCTTCACCGGAGAGGTCTCCGCCGACATGCTCAAGGACGTCGGCTGCGCGTACGTCATAATAGGGCACTCCGAAAGAAGGCAATACTTTCACGAAATAGACGAATGGGTGAACAAAAAAGTCGTCGCGGCCATTCGCTCAGGACTTAAACCCATAATCTGCATCGGCGAGACCCTATCCGAGAAAGAAGACCGAAAGACCCTTACAGTAGTAAAAACACAACTTACAAACGCGCTTAAAGGGCTCGGCCCCGGCTCGGTAAAGGACGCGGTTATCGCGTATGAACCCGTATGGGCCATAGGCACGGGAAAGACCGCCACCACTAAAGAGGCCGAAGAGGTGCACAGCGCCATCAGAAACACCCTCTACGAAACGTTCGACAGCCCATCAGCCCAAGACATAAGGATTATATACGGCGGCTCGGTCAAGGCCTCTAACATAGACTCGCTCATGGCGGAGCCTAACATAGACGGAGCGCTCGTGGGTGGCGCGAGCCTGAATGCCGAAGAGTTCGCTAGGATAGTCAAGTTCAAGAAGCCGCAGTAAAATGTTTTTTTCCTGTCGCCGGAACGCCGGAAGACCGAATATATGGGCAAAAAAATCCACGCCATCGCAATGGCGGCGCTTTTATCGATAGTCCTTGCCTGCTCGGCAATATCCTTTAACCGCACCCTCGCATGGAAAGACGATTACATCCTGCTCAAAGATACGACAGGCAAATCCCCTAATAAAGCGCGGCCTCGCAGCAACCTCGCCCTTAGGGCATATTTAAACGGCCTTTACGACGAGGCGTTCTTTGAGGCTAAAAAGACTATCGGCCTCTACTACTATTATCCGACCGCTCATTATATAATAGGCCTTACCCTCTACGATAAAGGGCGATACGCCGAGTCTCTTAAGGCATACGATTGGGCTCTCATTACAGCCGAAAAATACCTGAATAATCCGGCATACATGGCGCAGATTCATAAATCAAGGGGCTTGGCGTGGAAGGCGCTCGGCGACAACGATTCCGCTGCCAAGGAATTTAATGAAGCAACAAGACTTGACCCGTCCATACGGATAAACGGATACTGACGCCGCGATACCAAAGAGGTATCGAGTTTCGACAAATCTCACAGCCGTTCTTATCCCCGCATGTTTTCGTAGGGCAACCCTTTAGGGTTGCGTCTTTATGCAGGGCTAAAGCCCTGCCCTACAAAAACAAAAAATAACGAACCGCTTATTCTTTCCCTATGACACAAAATACTTACCACCGGCCTGCCATTTTCCTTTGACAGTTTCTCGGCCGCCGTGTTACCATTTTAAAATTCTTTTAACCCTACCGCTTTTTCTACAGGAAAGAGACGCGCCATGGCACAGTGGAATCCCGCATTAACGCCCGTTGAGGCGCTAAAGATACTAATGGAAGGCAACGCCAACTTCGCCGCCGGCCGCACCGTCAGGGCGCAGATCGGCATGTGCGAGAGACGCAAGAAAGAACTCTTAAGCGGGCAAAACCCCTTAGCCATAATACTTTGCTGCTCTGATTCCCGCATAGCCCCTCAGTATGTTTTCGACAGGGAAATCGGGGAACTCTTCGTCATAAGGGTTGCCGGCAACGTAGTGGACAGCGTGGTCATAGGCTCCATCGAGTATGCACTCGAGCAGTTTGGCACGCCAATTATCATGGTCCTCGGACACCAGAACTGCGGGGCAGTGCAAGCCGCGGCTACCCATGCGGAGCATGTGTCGGGGTCGGGGTTTCCATGCGCGGCCGGAAGCCCGCACATAACCGCAATCCTTGAAAAAATCGCGCCGAGCATAGAAA
>JBAQMW010000269.1:0-3027 GCA_049303155.1 Thermodesulfobacteriota bacterium
GTGTTGGGTTACGCTTCGCTAACCCAACCCTACACTTTATTTTTGCAGGGCTAAAGCCCCGCCCTACGCTGTTGCCCTACGAGCCGCTCGCGCTTAATTCGGAGAAGAGGAGGCTTGGAGAGCCGACAGAGCCCATGAAACGAAGGTCAGAGCCAACTTCCGATACGCATGAGAAGAGTTCGAGGAGATTCCCGGCTATTGCTATGCCTCTTACAGGATAGGCCAAAACGCCGTTTTCGACCCAAAAGCCCGTCGCGCCCAAGGAAAAATCCCCGCTTATCGGGTCTATGGTGTGGGCTCCCATTATCTCTTTTATGAAAAGCCCTTTGCCCATGTCCTTAAAAAGAGTATCGAGGGTCTTATCGCCCTTTTCAATATAAAGGTTCGACACGCCTATCGATGGAAAACCCTTGAATCCGCCCCTAACCGCGTTGCCTGTTGACTCAACTCCCTCGCGCTTGGCCCAATAAGTATCGTAGAGGAAGCCCTGCAAAACGCCCTCGATGAGAAGAGCGGTCTTTTGCCTCGGCACTCCTTCGGCGTCGAAAAGCGAACTTCCCCAGCCATCCTTCATGATGCCGTCGTCGAAGACGTTAAGTTTATCGGATACGACCTTCATGCCCTTTTTCCCCGCGAGAACTGATTTTCCCTTTTGTATTGAATCCGAGCAAAAGGCCGAAGAAAGAGCCGAGATAAATTCCGTTACTACCGTATTTTCAAAAACCGCCGGACACCTTACCGTGCCTATCTGCTTTGCTCCAAGAAGCTCGATTGCCCTGACGGACGCGCCCTTGCCGATGAAACACGGGTCAATGTCTTTTCTTTTATGCCCCATGCCCGTCTCCCAGCCCATCTGGGATTCTCCCTTGTCCTCGGCAACGGCCATGACAGAGGCGGAATAAAAGGTCGCTCTTTCCGAGGCGTCAACCCCGTTCGAGTTCACGACCCTTGTCAGGGAAAGGGTCTCTCCGTAAGAGGCCTTCCTTACCCTCTTGATTCTTTTGTCAAAAGCCCTGGCGCACTCTTCTATGCGAAGCGCCGTATTTATTTTTTCTTCTTCGGTCGTCTTAGCGAAGGAATCATCGAACAAGTCGAGAGAGGTAATGGATTTTTTTGAAAAAGGGAAACTTACGAGGGGGTCTTCTGCTGCGCCGAGGCTGCCGGAGATGGCCAGAGAAACGGTCTTTTCAAGGGCCTCAATCGTCAAAACGCTCGAAAACGCGAAACCCGGCCTGTTGCCGGATATCGTCCTTATGCCGGCGCCGATGCTTTTCTTGAGCTTAAAGGAGTCAACCTTTCCTTCCTTCGCCTCGACGCTTACCCCTTCGGTCGAACTCAAAAATATCTCGAAAGAAGACACCCTGCCCTTGAGAAGATTTGATAATACTTCAACAGCTTTGTCTAAATCTTTTTCCATTAACCCCGCCCTTACAGTTCTTTCAATACCGCGTTCTCGTCGCAATTCGGGAACTTGACGCACCTTATGCAATCTCCCCATATCTTTTGCGGCAGTATATCCTTGTCAACTGATTTGAATCCGAGTTTTTCGAAAAAGGCCGGTTTATAGGTTAAGGCGAAAATCCTTTTTACTCCGAACATCCTCGCCTCGTCAATGCAGGCGTTCACGAGGCTCGTTCCTATGCCGCGGCCCGAAGCATTCTCTTTTACGGCGAGTGTCCGTATCTCCGCCAAATCCTCCCAGCATATATGGAGCGCGGCAACGCCCACGACCGCTCCGCTTGATTCGAAAACGTAGAAATCCCGAAGATACGAATATATCTCGTTAAGCGGCCTGTGGAGCATCTCGCCTTTCCTTGCGTAAAACTCCACCATGTCGAATATGTCCTTTACGTCCTTAAGAAGAGCCTTCCTTACCAAAACTTCCTCCCGTTTATGGAATTTATATTATTGTCGGGTCTGCGGAGTTTACCACCCGATATTACCCGCCGCAGGCGAGGTCTCGCATTCATGCGGACATCAAGGGGCTTGACCCAACCTTGCATTGACAGGCGAGACGCCTGTCCTACATGGCTACTTACTCGACGCCGCGAGCATCTCTCTGGCCTGTTTGCGCGTTGTATCGCTTACCTTGACGCCGGCTAACATAAGCGCTATCTCCTCGACTCTCTCCTCGGCCGAAAGTTTCTTTACCCGCGTTACCGTGCGGTTGTCATCGGTCTTCACCTTCTCGACGCGGTAGTGGCTGTCCGCGAAGGACGCCACTTGAGGAAGGTGGGTTATGCAAATCACCTGATGCTTTTTGCTGACGTTTTTTATCTTCCGCCCCACGACCGCGGCAGTTATCGCGCCTATCCCCGCGTCAACCTCGTCGAATATGAGGGTCGGCACCTTGCCCATGGAGGTTAACCCCTTTATGGCAAGCATTATCCTCGACAGTTCCCCTCCCGAGGCTATCCGCGGAAGCGATTTTAGGCCCTCGCCCGGATTAGTGGCTATGAAAAAGTTGACCCTCTCGGCGCCCTTTTCGCCGAAGCGGATGCTCCCGTCGGGATTCCTGTCCGTCTCTATTGCGACCTGAAAAACGCAGCCCTTCATGCCGAGTTCCGAGAGTTCCTTCTCGACGCCAATCTTGAGCTCAACGGCCTTCGCCCTCCTCGACTCGCTTAAGGACTCGGCCGTTATCATGGCCTCTTCCCTTGCCATTGCGACGTTTTCCTTCAAGGTTTTAAGGTTGGCCTCGTAATCTCCGACGGAAGAGAGGCGCGCATCCATGAGTTCGAATTTCAATAGAACTTCTTTTACCGTAGGCCCGTACTTTTTCTTGAGTTTTTCTATCGTATGCAGCCTTGCCTCTATTTCCTCGAGGCGGGCAGGGTCCGATTCCAGAGACGCGGCGTAATCCCGCAAAAACCCGGCTGAATCCTCAAGCTCGAAAAACGCCGCCTCTACCTTCTTCGCCGTAGCGTCCAGCCTTCCGTCAATCTTGGAGACGTCCTTGAGTTCTTTTATTATCGCCTTCATGCGTCCGAGGATGCTGTGCTCGTCCGAGTACAAATCCCTCTCGGC
>JBAQMW010000270.1:0-4452 GCA_049303155.1 Thermodesulfobacteriota bacterium
GTTTTGGGAGTTTTTCAAATTTAAAGCGAAACCTGTCCTGAGCGGAGTCGAAGGAGACGGAAACTCTCCCAACGGGAGGATTTCCATCGGCAAGTCCGGCGAGGACGAGGCAACAAGGCTTCTTGAGAAAAAGGGCTACAAGATACTTGAGAGGAATTATAGAACCCGTTACTTCGAGGTGGACATAATCGCAAAGGACGGACAAACCGTCGTGTTCGTGGAGGTAAAGAAAAGGCGAAGCGCCCGTTACGGCTCGGCAAAGGAAGCAATAGGGCAGAGGAAGATGAAGCGTCTCGTGATGGCGGCGAAGGATTATATGTCGAAACGCCGCGAAGGCCTTGAGAGGGGTCTTAACGTGAGGTTCGACGTTGTCGCCATAGAGACGCACCGCGATTCAAACGAACGGGTCGAGCACGTAATCGGCGCGTTTGAGGCCGATGACGGATTTTGAGTGGCGAGAGCGGAGAGCAGTTGTGTTGTCTTTTTTCCCTCTCCCCCGACCCTTCCCGACCCATTCTTGAGAATGGGTTCCCCGGTGGGCGCCATTGTAACTCAAGGCTTTAGCCTTGATAATATCAACCCTAAAGGGTTGAGTTACATGAGAGAATGACAAATGGCAAAACATGGGTAAAACTTTTTTCATAATAGACGGTTCGTCCTGCATATACAGGGCATTTCACGCCATTACCGGGCTTGCGACGTCGAAGGGCCTGCCTACGAACGCCACGTACGGTTTTATCCAGACATTGAGGAAGATACTGAAGACCTACGAGCCCGATTATATGGCAATCGCCTTTGACGTGAAGGGCCCTTCTTTCAGGCACGAACTCTTTCCTGATTACAAGGCAGAGAGGCCGTCCATGCCGGATGAATTGAGCGTTCAGATACCCTACATAAAGAGGTTTACCAAGGCCTTCAACGTAAAATCAGTCGAGATGAGCGGCTTCGAGGCGGACGACCTCATTGCCGCTTTGGCGAAGAAGTTTTCCGGGGAGCAAATTAAAATAGTCATCGTAACCGGCGATAAGGATATGTTTCAGCTTGTCCGCGGAGATACGGTGGTTTTGGATTACGGGAAGGACAAGGAGTATGGAAGGGCGGAGGTCGAGGAAAAAATAGGCGTGCCTCCGGAATTAGTGGCGGATTTCATGGCGCTTTCCGGAGACCAGATAGATAACATACCCGGCGTAAAGGGAGTGGGGCCGAGGACCGCCTCGAAACTCGTGCGCAAGTTCGGCTCAATCGAGGACATCTACGAGCGCATAGACGAGGTCGAGCCTCCAAAGCTCCGGCAACTCCTCAAGGAAAAGAGAGAAGACGCGTTTCTTTCCAAAAGGCTCGCAATGCTTTCCGGGGACGTCGCGCTCGAGTGCGGCTTTGAGGACTTTAAAAGAGCGGAGCCTGATTACGATGAGTTGGAAAGGCTCCTCGGGGAGCTGGAGTTTTTGAAGTTGGCGCGGGAGATGGTGCCTGAAAAGGAGACGAGCGAAGCGGCGGCAACGTTTTTGACCTCGATAGAGGCGGCGGGAGAGGCAATAAAGCGTTTATCAAAAGGAAAGATTGTCGCCGTTATTCTGGAAAGAGATAAGGACGGGGAGGTTTTGGGCATAGGGCTTGGCAATGGCGTTCCGGACACAGGCTATTTTTACGCGCCCTGCGCCGAGGGGTTAGAAGCGGCAACGGCGCGTGAAAAAGTTTTTCCGTCTCTTAAGCGCCTGATGGAAGACCCTTCCATAGAGAAGGTCTCGGACGACGCCAAGGCCGTGTTCTTGTATTTTTTAAAGTCAGGGATAAGTCCGAAGGGAGTTTCCTTTGACTCGTCGATTGCCTCGTATCTTTTGAACCCGGCGTCGTCGTCTCATACGCTTGAAACAGTGTGCCACATATATTTAGGCGAGAGGGTCGGGGAAAAGAGTTCAATGTCCAAAAGGCTCTCCGCTCTTGCGAGGGTGGTTTTGGTCTTGCGCGAGAGGCTTGCCTCCGAGGGGTGCGAGAGGCTTTTCTTCGACGTGGAGATGCCCTTAATCGAGATACTCGCCCGCATGGAGATTAAGGGAATAAAGGCTGACAGGCCGGCCCTGCTTCGCCTTTCCGAGGAACTGAAAAAGGAATTGGATTCTTTGGAGAAGGGGATTTTAGAGGTTGCGGGGTATAGCTTTAACTTGAACTCTCCGAAGCAACTCGCGGTTTTTCTTTTTGAAAAATTAGGATTAAAACCGGTAAAAAAGACCAAGACCGGGTACTCGACCGACGAGGGCGTATTAACCGCGCTCTCCGGCCAAAACGAGGTCGTAGGCCGCATACTCGCTTACAGGCAATGGGCCAAATTGAAGAGCACATATGTGGACGGCATATTGGAACTCATTGATTCTTTTGGCAGAGTTCATACGTCTTTTAATCAGACGATTACCGCCACGGGCAGGCTTTCGAGTTCGAATCCCAATCTTCAGAATATCCCCGTAAAGGGCGGCTACGCCGGAAGGATAAGGGAGGCGTTCGTTCCCGAAAGCGGCTCGAAGTTTCTTTCCGCCGATTATTCGCAGATAGAGTTAAGGCTCGTGGCGCATCTTTCCGAAGACCCGCTTCTTCTTTCGGCATTCGAGGCGGACGAGGACGTGCATACGCGCACCGCGAGCGAGGTGTTTTCGATCGAGCCATCGCTCGTAACTTCCGAGATGAGAAGAAGGGCCAAGGCCATAAACTTCGGCATCATATACGGCATGGGGCCGCACGGGTTGGCGACCGAACTCTCCATACCGGTTATCGAGGCGAAGGCTTACATAGACGCCTACTTCGAGCATTATAAAGGAGTAAGGGAATTTGTGAGAAAAACCATCGAAAGGGCTAAGGAACTCGGCTACACGACGACCCTTTTAGGAAGACGCAGATACGTGCCTGAACTCGCCTCATCGAGCGAGCAGGTAATAAGGCTCGGCGAGAGGCTTGCGGTAAATTCTCCCGTGCAGGGAGGGGCCGCGGACATAATAAAGGCCGCTATGGTCGCCATACATAAAAGATTTATCGAAAAAGGGTTTCGTTCCGAGCTTCTCCTTCAGATACACGACGAGCTTGTTTTTGAAGTCCTTATCGAGGAGATTCCGGATGTGGAACGCGTGGTAAGAGAGGAGATGGAGGGGATTATGAAGCTCAAGGCGTTGCTAAAGGTGAATATTTCAATCAAGGATAACTGGGGCAAGCAGGGGTGACTCCTGCACCCATAATGTTTTAATTTACCCTATGCCATGCGCGCCGCGATGGCTTATAAATTCATTGAGCCGTCCGCAAGGAATGAGCCTAAAAGCAAAATTAAAAATAAAAAATCAAAGGTCAAAAGTTATTGATATTTCGGTGAGTCCTCTCACCGAAATTGTTTCGGTGTGCGGACACACCGAAACATCCAACCCTTCAACCACGATTACGGGATAAATTTGGCTTGACAATCAAGACGGTATCTACTTTAAAAAGAAAAAACAACCCCTTTAATAAATCAGGGACGGTACTCTCTCCTGAAAAATTTGACATTACCGGCAGGTGAGAGTAGAATCTTTAATTGCAACAGGTTGTTAGGGGTCTATGCCCCGAGTTTTTTACGCGCCGGGCTATCTTTCATCATGCGAGATATGAGAAAAAGCGAAAAGTTTTACACCACCGGAGAGATAGCTTCCTTAAGCCACGTTACCATAAACGCGGTCAAGAAGTGGATTAACGCCGGCAAGCTCAGTGCCTTTAAGACCCCCGGAGGGCACCACCGCGTGCGGAGCGAGGAGTTCCGCGCGTTTCTTTCCAAGTACAGGTTCCATCTTGCCGAAGACATCTTCCCTCAAAAATATAAAATCCTCATAGTTGACGACGAACCCGCGGTTTTGGAATTGATGAAAGACTCGCTCGCCTCTTCCGAGGCCAATAGCAGCGGCGCTTATGAGATAATGACCGCTTCGGACGGTTACGACGCGCTTATAAAAGTAGGGACATTTCGGCCCGATATTCTCGTCTTGGACATCAATATGCCGAGGCTCGACGGGTTCGAGGTTTGCAGGAGGCTTCGGAGCGGCGGCTCTACGAAAGACATTAAGATATTAGCCGTTACGGCCTACGGGGACGAGGACGCGAAGAAGGCGCTTTCCACCGGAGCGGATTTCTGCATGAGAAAACCCTTGGATGTCGCGGCTTTCAGGAAGAGGGTGGAAATGCTTCTCAACGTCAAGCCGGCGCAAAGCCAGGCCTGGGGTACACATGCGCGGGGTACCCATCCGAAGGATGGGTCGGGGTCGGGGGTGTGATGAGCGGTTCGCTGCCTGAATCAAAAACCAATAAATCAATAACCACGAAGTTCGCAATATTGCTTGCCGTGTTTTCGTTTCTTTTCATCTTCGACTCGTGGCTCCTTTTAAAAAAGGATAAGGGCGTCGCGGCCTACGACAGGCTCCAGAACCATCTTGCCTCTCTCAATGC
>JBAQMW010000271.1:0-10396 GCA_049303155.1 Thermodesulfobacteriota bacterium
GCCGTGCTCCCTCTCGAAGTCCGCGGCGAACTTCTCGAGCCGGCCTATGGAAACAGGCTCTCCTTTTTTGCCTATTACGCAAACCTTCTCGCACTGGTCTTCCTGCGGGCAAACCCTTCCGCAAACCGCCGGCAGCCCGTTCGTCTCCTTGAGTTTTCTCGCGGCCTCGATGAACTTGCCTTCGGCTATGAGCCTTATGAACCACGGTATGTCTATATTAACCGGGCATCCGCCGACGCAAACGGGCTTCTTGCACTGTATGCACCGCTCGGCTTCTTTAATTGCCTGCTCGGGGGTGTAGCCGTAGGGAACCTCGTAGAAGTTCTTTATCCTCGCAAGGGGCTCCTGCTCGGACATCGCCTGCCGGGGGATTTCCATTCTTCTTTTTATGTCTTTCGGATCCATTACGGCCTCCCCTTGTCATAGCACTTTCCGCCCTCGTGGTAGCCGAATCCCTCCATGGCGGCCTTCTCTTCTTTAAGGTAACTCCTGTTTCTGCGCATGAGTTCCTCGAAATCGACCTCGTGGCCGTCGAACTCCGGCCCGTCCACGCACACGAATTGATTCTTCCCTCCGATAGTAACCCTGCAAGACCCGCACATACCCGTGCCGTCCACCATTATGGGATTGAGGCTCACCATGGTATGGACGTTATAATTTTTAGTCAGGTTCGACACCGCCCTCATCATCGGCACCGGGCCGACCGCCAAAACGATGTCCATCTTCTGCCCCTCTTTCAGGAGCTCCTCTAAGACGTTCGTAACGAACCCGTGGTGGCCGTAACTGCCGTCGTCGGTCGCAACGTAAAGCCTATTGGACACGGAACGCATTTCGTCTTCGAGTATGAGGAGGTTTTTCGTCCTCGCGCCGATAATGGATATGACCTCGCACCCCGCCTCTTTAAGGGCCTTGCCTATTGGGTAGGTTACGGCCGTGCCTATGCCGCCGCCGACGCAAACGGCTGTTCCGTATTTTTCGATGTGGGTGGGCTTTCCGAGCGGCCCGACGCAGTCGAGTATCATATCGCCCTTATTCTTCGCGGAAAGAAGCGACGTCGTCCTACCGGCTTCCTGCACTATTATGGTTATGGTTCCCTCGATTGGGTCGGAATCCGCGATTGTAAGGGGAATCCTCTCGCCGCGCTCGTTAAGCCTTAAAACCACGAACTGCCCGGCCTTCCGCTTTTTGGCGATAAGCGGGGCCTTGATTTTAAATAGTTTCACGAGCTGCGCGAGTTCCCGCTTTTCGACTATCTCGAACATGGGCTTCTCCTTATATTTTAATTTTATCTCCTCTCCGGGGTACCCATCCAAAGGATGGGTCGGGGGAGAGGACAAAGGTGAGGGGTCTTTAATTCTCTTTTTTCCTAATCTTTGCCCCCTCACCCTACCCTCTCCCCAAGGGGAGAGGAAAGAAAAAACATCCAAGTTTCAATTTTCCGTTATAAACATAATACGACTTTTTCAACAGCCTGCCAGATAAATCCAGAATTCCGCATTACCTTTCGCGCCCGTTATCTTCGAGCAGGAAACACCCAAAACCTTGAAGCCCGCCCCTTCGGAAAAACTCTTTATATCCTCCACCACGGCTTGGTGAACCAAAGGGTCTCTCACCACCCCGCCCTTGCCCACGAGTTCCTTCCCTGCCTCGAACTGTGGCTTTATTAAAGCCAAAACCCGGCCATCGGGTTTTAAAAATTCCTTGAGTTTGGGAATCACTTTCTTGAGCGAGATAAAAGAAACGTCGATTGTCGCGATGTCTATTCTCTCTCCCACCTCCGCCGCATCAAGATGCCTTATGTTTCGCCCCTCCATGAGGCAAACCCTCGGGTCGCGTCTCAAAGAGTCGTCCATGAGGCCCTTCCCGACGTCAACGGCGTAAACCCTGCTAGCGCCGTTTTTCAAAAGGCAATCGGTAAACCCCCCTGTCGAAGAACCTGCGTCCATGGCTATAAGGCCTGATACCGTAATATCAAAGTCCTTTAACGCGCCTTGGAGCTTAAGCCCGCCGCGCCCCACAAAAGGAGAATCCTCTTTTATCGAAACTTCGCTTTCCCTTAAAACCTCGGCTCCGGCCTTGTCCGCTACTCTTCCGTCAACCAAGACCTTGCCCGCCATTATGATAGGCAAGGCGCCAAGAACGCTTTCCGCGAGGCCGAGTTCGACAAGAAGCATATCAAGACGGACTTTTTTCTTCATTCTCCTTTTTCCCCTCACTCTACCTTGTCCCCAAAAATGGCAAAGTCTTCGTAGCTCAGCCCTTCAGGGCTGATACAAAAGAGAATATATATTTATGTCAGGGCTAAAGCCCTGAGCTACAAAAGACGACAAACTCACTACTCACGACAGGTTTTCTCTTTCCCTTACGAAAAGGAGCGCCTCTTTTTCTATTCCCTCCGCGCTCAAGCCTAACGCTCCCCTCAACTCGTCCTGCGTGCCGTGCTCCACGAAAACGTCCGGAACTCCGATGCGTTTCGTGGCGCATTGTAACTTATTTTCCTCGAATAATTCAAGAACCGCGCTCCCGAAGCCTCCCTGAAGCGCGCCTTCTTCGACTGTCATTATCCTGCCGGTCTTTTTAGCCAAAGAGAGTATCAACTCCGAATCGAGAGGCTTTACGAACCTCGCGTTAACGACCGTCGCCTTTACGCCTTCCTTAGCTAGATTAATCGCGGCCGCAAGCGCCGGATAAACCATGGAGCCCAAAGCGAATATCGCGAGGTCTTCGCCTTCTCTTAATATCTCGGCCTTGCCTAATGGTATCTCGACCGGCGCGCCCGTCATATCCGGCCCGAGGGAGGCGCCCCTCGGATACCTTATCGCAACAGGCCCCCCGTAGTTTACGGAAGAAAAGAGCAAATCCCTCAACTCTAATTCGTCCTTCGGGGCGCACACCGTCATGTTCGGCAATGACCTCAAAAACGAAATGTCGAACATGCCGTGATGGGTCGGCCCGTCGGCGCCCACTATGCCTGCCCTGTCTATGGCTATTATGACAGGCAGGCCTTCTATGCAGACGTCGTGAAAGACCTGATCATACCCCCGCTGAAGAAAAGTCGAGTATATAGCCGTAACAGGGATAAATCCCTCCTTGGCTAATCCGGCCGCGAAGGTTATGGCGTGCTGCTCGGCTATGCCGACGTCGAAAAACCGGTCGGGGAATCGCTCGGCGAACTTTTTAAGCCCCGTGCCCTCGGGCATTGCGGCGGTTATCGCGACAATCCTGTTATCCGTCGAAGCGAGTTCCATAAGAGCGGAGCTGAAAACGTCAGTAAAGCTTCGACCCGATGACTTCGCGACGTATCCGGTTTTCACGTCGAACTTGCCGACCCCGTGGAATAGAGACGGCTCGGCCTCCGCCGGAGCGTAGCCCTTGCCTTTTTTCGTTACCACGTGTATGAGTACCGGGCAATTAAGAACCTTCGCGTCCTCGAACGTCCTTATGAGTTCTTCGGCGTCATGCCCGTCTATCGGGCCTATATAATGAAAACCCAGCCCCTCGAAAAGCATGCCCGGAGTCAGAAACGTTATGACCGAATCCTCGATTTTTTTAACGACGTTCACGAGCCTTCCGCCTATGGCCGGGATGTTTTTTATGAAGCCCTCGACCTCGTTTTTGACCTTGGTCGCGAACCTTCCGGTAATCTTACGGCTCAAAAAAGACGACAACGCCCCGACGTTTTCGGATATGCTCATCTCATTGTCGTTCAGGATTACTATCAGGTCTTTTTTAAGATGCCCCGCCTGATTAAGCCCCTCGAACGATATTCCGGCCGTCATGGAGCCGTCCCCTATGACGCAGGCGACCTTAAACGTTTCGCCCCGTAAATCCCGCGCCGCCGCCATGCCGAGCCCGCTCGATATGGAGGTGGCGGCGTGTCCCGAAACGACCGCGTCAAAAGGGCTTTCCGAGGGCTTCGTAAAGCCGCTTATGCCGCCAAGCTGCCGCAGCGTGTGAAACCCGGCTTTTCTTCCCGTAAGTATCTTATGGGCGTAGGCCTGATGCCCGACGTCCCATATAATCTTATCCTTCGGAGCGTCGAACGCATAATGCAGCGCTATTGCCAGTTCGACCGCGCCGAGGCTCGAAGAAAGATGCCCTCCGTGCTTGGCCACGGTCTCGACTATGAGGGACCTTATCTCCGAGGCGAGCGCCGGGAGTTCGCTAACTTCGAGCTTCTTTAAGTCTTTCGGAGTATTTATGTTGTCTAAAATCTTCGCCATGACAAGAACCGCTACTTTCTTCTTTCAACTCATGTACAAACGAGATTGCTTCCCGCCACGCTTCGCTCGCGGCTTCGGCTCACTCGCTCGCAATGACGGCATTTTTAGATTGTCATTGCGAGGGGCTTTAACCCGAAGCAATCTCGCATTAAAACTACTTTCTTCTTTCCACTATATAGAGCGCCATGGCCTTTAAAGGTTCCGCCTTTTTACCGAACCTCTCGACCGAAGAAAGAGCCCTCTCTATAAGCTCTCTCGCCATCTCCTTGGATTCCTTAAGCCCGACTATCGAAGGATAAGTCGCCTTTTTTCTTTTCTCGTCGGAGCCGACAGGTTTGCCGAGTTCCCCGGCGCTCCCCTCGACGTCCAATATGTCGTCCGCTATCTGGAAGGCTAAGCCGATGCTCGCAGCGTAGTGGGTCAGGTCTTCGAGATCCTTTTCCCCTGCATTGCCGAGTATCGCGCCGCACCTTACTGCGGAGGCTATAAGCGCGCCGGTCTTGTGGATGTGTATGTGTTCAAGCACCGGGAAAGAGACCTCTTTCCCTTCGCTCTCTATGTCAACCATCTGCCCGTTGACCATGCCGGCGCAACCGGCCGCGCCGGAAATCTCCCTTATGACCCTTATAATCCGCTCGACCCATCCTTTGGATGGGTACCCCGCGGCAATTGAGGGCGTTTTCGCCACGAGTTCAAAGGCGAGCGTCAAGAGCGCGTCGCCCGCAAGTATCGCCGTTGCCTCTCCGAAGGCCTTATGGCACGAAGGTCGTCCCCGCCTCAGATCGTCATTATCCATGCCCGGCAAATCGTCGTGTATGAGGGAATACGTGTGTACGCACTCGAAGGCGCAGGCCGTATTCACGCACTCCTCCGGGCTTCCGCCGACAGCCTCGTTAGCCGCTAAGACAAGCGCGGGACGAAACCTCTTGCCTCCGGCGAAGACGCTATACCTCATGGCCTTAAAGAGGTTTTGCGGATAATCGGTCTCCGGCGGAAGAAGCCGGTCGAGGGCGTCGTTTACGAAACGCATCTTTTCGCCGAGATACTTCTCTATATCCAAAAAAGCGCCTCCGTCCCGACAGTAAGGTCAAAATTAAATAATAACAAAAGAAAGGCGCAAATACAAGAAAGGGCGGCGGGGTGTCAGCCTTCCAATCTTAACTTGTCCGGCATATTCCCGTAACCTTCGCCGTGTATCCTGAAAGGCATGGATATACTGAGACAGACAGAAACAATGAACGCATCGGCTTCAAAAATCTTCGGGTTCGCGGTAAGAGCGATTTTAAGCATCCTGCTTACGATACTTCTCGTAACTCTCCTCTTCGCGACCGTAAAAACGTTCTTTGAACTCAAGGAACTTTTCAGGCACGGCAACGTGCACGACGTCTTGAAGACTGCGATGATAAACTCGCTCTCGATACTTGCGATACTCGAGGTCTTCAGGACGGGACTCGCCTACTTCTCGGTCGGAAGGGTGAAGGTTACCTACATAATAGACACGGTCATAGTAGTCGTGCTTACCGAGCTCATGATCTTCTGGTTCAAAGAGATAGACTACATGAAGATACTGCTTGTGATGGCTGTTGTGCTTTCCCTGATAGTAGCCCGGATATTAACAATGAGGTTTTCGCCTGTAAATTTCGAAAGGAGGGATGAAGATGATTGACAAAGAATGTCCGTTTTACTGCGCGGAAAAAGAAGGATTAAGATTCTGCAAGGCGTCCATCTTAAAGAGGGTGCCGGAGGCCTTCGAGAAAGAAACGTTCTGTTCGAGCGAGGATTACGACCTCTGCCCGACGTTCCTCGGCTACGCCCTGCGCGCCGGCAGCCTCGCTGAACACTGCGAATGCGCGTAGAATAAAAAGACCGTAACAGTAATTCTCTTTTTCCGTAACACGTTCGTAACAAATGAAAACTATACTAAAACCAACAAAAGGAGGAAGGAAGATGAATATCAAAGCAAAAGCAAAACTTGTAGCAATGGTTTTAACACTCGCGGCGATTCTTTTCAACATGGGCGCGAATGACGCGTCTGCGGAAAGAAAAATCGTAAAGGCCGACGGCTCCTCGACCGTATTCCCGATATCCGAGGCCGTTGCCGAGGAATTCCAAAAGACAGATAAAAACGTCATGGTAACGGTCGGGCTTTCCGGAACAGGCGGAGGTTTCAAGAAGTTCTGCACCGGAGAAACCGACATATCCAACGCCTCAAGGCCCATAAAGGCAACAGAAATGGAACTCTGCAAGAAAAACAACGTCGAATACATAGAACTGCCGGTCGCCTTCGACGGCCTCGCGGTCATGGTAAATCCGAAAAACACGTGGGTTGACCACTTCACTGTTGCCGAGCTTAAGAAAATATGGGAACCGGAGGCTCAGGGCAATATAACGAAATGGAGTCAGGTAAGAAAAGGCTGGCCTGACAAAGAAATCCGCCTTTTCGGCCCGGGCGTTGATTCCGGCACCTTCGACTACTTCACTCAAGCGATAAACGGCAAGGAAAAAGCCTCGAGAGGGGATTACACGGCGAGCGAGGACGATAACATCCTTGTGCAGGGCATATCAACGGATCCCAACAGCCTCGGCCACTTCGGCATAGCCTACTACGAACACAATAAAGGAAAACTCAAACTCGTCCCAATTGACGACGGCTATAACGATAACGGCAGGGGGCCCATCCTTCCGTCGGAAAAGACCATAAACAACGCCACTTACCAGCCCCTTTCAAGGCCGCTTCTCATATACGTAAGCAAAAAATCCCTTGAAAAACCCGAGGTGGCCGGCTTCATCGCGTTTTACATAAAGAACGCGGCGGCTCTCTCGAAAGAAGTGGGCTACGTCCCTCTTAGCAAGGAGTTGTACGAACTCGCCGCCGCAAGGGTCACCAAGAAAAAGACCGGAACAATCTTCGGAGGAAGCTCTCAGGTAAAAGTAAAGTTAGAAAACCTTCTTAAAGGCAATTAAGACTGCTCCGCAGCGAAGTCTTGCCGCCACCCCGACCCACCCAAAAGGGTGGGTCGGGGTGGGTCGCTGAGCCTGAAAAGGGGGCAAGGTCAAAAAGACGGCACGATGAATGAATAAACCACTGCGGTACGCATACTAAGGAGTAAATAAAACATTATGAGTGCAGGGGTCACCCCTGCCCCTTTTTCGTTTTTTTGGTCTTTACAAAAGCGGAAATATATTTTATAAAAGATTAATTCGACAAGCGAGACGCTCCGATGTTTCAATACGGAGCGCCCCGCATCAAGGCATCGGGGCGCCCGTCCTACAATGATGACGAAAAGGGAAAAACAAAAACTCAAGGAAGACATCGTAAAAGCGACGTTATTTTCCTGCGCCTTTCTTTCGGTTTTAACGACAATAGGAATAATAGGGGTCTTGCTTTTCGAGACAATAGAGTTCTTCGGGGAGGTCTCCATAGTAGAGTTCCTCACCGATACTCAGTGGACTCCGCTTTTCGTGGACAAACACTTCGGCATAATGCCTCTTGTGGCCGGCACGGCGCTCGTGTCTCTTATCGCCATGTGCGTCGCAGTGCCTTTAGGACTCCTCTCGGCGGTTTATCTTAGCGAATGCGCGAACAAGAAGTTCAGGGCTTCGGTAAAGCCCATGCTTGAAATCCTTGCCGGAGTCCCGACCGTGGTTTACGGGTACTTCGCGTTTCTTTTCGTAACACCCCTGCTCCAGAAAATATTCCCCGACCTATCCGGCTTTAACGCCTTGAGCGCGGGAATAGTCATGGGCATCATGATACTTCCGATGGTCTCATCCATGAGCGAAGACGCCATGTGCGCGGTGCCAAGCGCATTGAGGGACGGGGCCTACGCGTTAGGCGCAACGCGTTTTCAGGTAGCCATGACCGTAGTGGTTCCGGCGGCCCTTTCCGGCATAATGAGCTCTTTCGTGCTTGCGGCGTCCCGCGCCATAGGAGAAACGATGATTGTCGCCATAGCAGCCGGGCAACAGCCTAATCTCACATTAAATCCCTTCGTCCCGGTCGAGACCATTACCGCCTACATAGTGCAGGTAAGCCTCGGCGACACCCCGACCGGCACCATAGAGTATAAAACCATTTTCGCGGCCGGCATGACGCTTTTCGTTTTCACGCTCGTGTTGAACCTCATAGGCAACTGGCTCAAGGAACGCTTCAGGGAGGAATACACGTGAGGCGGCTTGAACTGAATAAATTGGTTGACCGGGTCTTTACGATATTGGCCTTTGTCTCGACCGTCGCCGGGCTCGCCTTTTTAGCCGTCCTCATAATAGACGTGGTTTACGACGGCGGACCCAGGCTCAGCTGGCAGTTTTTGTCTAACTTTCCGTCGAGGATGGCGGAAAAAGCCGGCATCCTCTCCGCCCTCGTGGGCACGATATGGATAATGGGGTTAACCGCGCTTTTCGCCGTGCCCTTGGGCATAGGGGCGGGCATATATCTCGAAGAGTACGGCAAGAAAAATCCCATGACGAGACTTATAGAGATTAACATCGCGAACCTCGCCGGGGTGCCTTCCATAATATACGGGCTTTTGGGCTTGGGGGTCTTCGTAAGGATAATGTCGTTTGAGAGAAGCCTCTTGACCGGCGCGCTCACGCTTTCGCTTCTTGTTCTGCCGATAATAATAATCGCCACGAGGGAGAGTCTCCGCGCGATACCTTACTCGATAAAAGAGGCCTCCTACGCCCTCGGCGCGACGCAGTGGCAAACCATATACCGTCAAACGCTTCCGGCGGCCATGCCGGGGATATTGACGGGCGTCATACTCGCGCTTTCGAGGGCAATCGGCGAGACCGCGCCCCTTATAACCATAGGCGCGCTTACCTATATCGCGTTCCTGCCTCACAGCGTCTTCGACCCGTTCACCGTGCTCCCGATTCAGATATTCAACTGGGTGTCGAGGCCTCAGGAAGCGTTCGCGATAAACGCCGCCGCCGGAATAATAGTACTCCTTATACTTACGCTTATGTTAAACTCCATAGCCATATACCTTCGCCACAAATATCAGAGGAGAATAAAGTGGTAGAACAAAACATATTTTCTATTTCCTCTCTTAACGCGTGGTACGGCGAGAAACACGTCCTGAAGGACGTGTTTCTCGATATAAAGCAGAACTGCGTTACGGCCCTCATAGGGCCGTCGGGCTGCGGCAAGAGCACGTTTCTCCGGTGCCTCAACAGGATGAACGACTTCATCGCGGGCTTTCGCCTCGAAGGCAAGATAGACCACAAAAGTCTCGACATATACTCCGAAAGCGCCGACCCGATAGAGATACGCCGCAAAATCGGCATGGTCTTTCAGAAGCCGAACCCTTTCCCGAAAACCATTTACAATAACATCTCCTACGGGCTCGAGATATTCGGCATAAAGGGCAAAGGCAAACTCGACTCAATCGTTGAGGAAAGCCTAAAAAAGGCGGCCCTCTGGAACGAGGTGAAGGATAACCTCCACGAAAGTGCGCTCGCCCTCTCCGGAGGCCAGCAGCAAAGGCTCTGCATAGCGCGGGCAATAGCCGTAAACCCCGACGTGATACTCTTCGACGAGCCGTGCTCGGCATTGGACCCCATAGCGACGGCCAAGATAGAAGACTTGATTACGGAGCTCAAAAAGGATTACACTGTCGTCATAGTAACGCACAACATGCAGCAGGCCGCGAGGGTCTCGGACTACACTGGATTTTTCATGCTCGGCAGCATGGTCGAATTCGACTCTACGAGCAAGATCTTCACCGCGCCGTCCAATAAGGTGACCGAGGATTACATAACAGGAAGGTTCGGTTAAAAAAATAAGTATTACGGAACGCCGGAACAAAGCCGCGCGAAGTTATGACGTTCCATAAACGGAGGAAAGATGACGAGGGAAGCCTACCAAAGGTCTTTAAAAGAACTCGAAGCCGACGTGCTCGCCATGGGCGCTATGGTAAAAAAGGCGGTGAAAGACTCCGTAACGTCTCTTCAGGCGAGGGACATCGCCAAATCCAAAGAGCTTATCGCGAACGACATTTTGATAAACAGAAAACGCTTCGAGATTGAAGACCGCTGCCTTCAGATTATCGCCACGCAACAGCCTATGGCCGGGGACCTCCGTGTTTTGGCCGCGACGCTCAACATCGTAACCGACCTTGAGCGCATCGCCGACCACGCCGAAGGCAACGCGCAGATAAACGTGCTCATCG